>NZ_JBHWBS010000006.1:47136-127536 GCF_042735655.1 Streptomyces sp. NPDC059567
GCGGGCCGACACCCCCCCGCCCGCGTGGTCCGGGGGAACAGAACCCGGAGTCCAGCCCGGTTCGTCTGCCGACCCGGCCCCGGACCAGCAATATTGCAGGTCAGGGGCCTTTTCTCGTGGAATCGTGGGCGTCGCCGCACCCCGTTCCGTACCGGCTCAAACCGGACCTCGCGGCTACGAAGGTAGCCATGAAGGTAGCCACGCTGGGCGGCTTGGAATGTGGGCTTGGTGCCCGCCTGCCACTCCTCGACGGTGGGGCGAGGCAGGCTGACGATCCACTCGTCAAGGCGCTCGTCGAAGTGCTCGCTTCCGTTACGGACTTCGCGGGCCTTCAGCGGGGACGAGTCCTCCACCTCAAGAATCCTTCGTAGAAACGGACCTCGCTTCGTCCGCCACTCCAGGCCCTCGTCGGTCCCTTTCGGGCTCTTTCCTGTGGCAGGCCACAGAGTCCGGGAGACCTTTCCGAGGAAGGAAAGGAAGTCCTCGAAGCAGACCCAGGCGGCTGGTGGGACCGGAGTGGTCTGCGCATAGCCAATCAGGGCGTTCAGGGCTGCCAGAGCGTAGCGAGTATCGCGGGCCAGCCACGTCAAATACACCCGCTGTGCCCATGGGTCATCGGATATGTCGTTGCTCACGGGCGCCAGTGTGCCGCAGGTGGTCTACCGGCTGGGGGCCGGTTTCAGAGGCATGGCATGGGACGCCAGAGAGTCATGAGGAAGTCGGGGGCTTCCGATGTCTGCCGGTCCCGGGGCCGAGCTTCGGTGTTGCCTCACGGGTGGAGGCAGCCTCGGTGTGGGGAAACAGGATGCGCCGTGCTTCCGCGAGGTTCGCCGCGAAGCCGTGCGGCTCCCAATGATGGCCGTTCCACCGCTGGATCGCACGGGGCGCATCGGGGTTCAGATGCGATGCCCTCGGGCCGTCGCCGGTCACGAGGGGTACGGCGCGGAGCTGCCCGATCCTCGCGTCGCGACGCTCGGCCCACTGGGAGAGCGGTTCGTCGTCCATGGCCGGAGCGTAGTGGGTCAGGTGATCCGGTGCTCCCAGCGCAGGGAGGGCGCCTGGTCAATCCAGTACCGGTGGGACGTGGGCGTCACGTGGAGCCGTACGGAGTCGATCTCCGGCGCCCCGGCGTCCTGCCAGGCGACGAGGGAACGTTCCACGTCATCCCACAGGGCCACCGGACCGCCTTGGCGGACGGTCCAGTTCTCGCCGTCGACGAGGAACTCGGCGAACGACTCCTTCTCCGGATCGAACAGGTACCGCAAGGGCGAGCCGTCACCGCCCGTCGCGCGGACGAACTGAGCGCCGGGCGCCGCCAACTGTGCAAGGAAGGCGGGCATCCACTCCTCCAGGGCAAGAGGAGACACCTGAGTGCGCCGCTCGCTGTCCGCGTACGCGGTCCGGGCGGAGAGAACGCCAGCCACGGGGGCCACGGCCTGGGCCCGCGCCTGCATGAAGGAGGAGCGCCCGACGATCGAGCCCTCTGCGGTGCCGTCATCGCCGACGGCCAGTTTCGCGAGGCCGGTTCCCCACGGCCACGAGCCGACCGTGCCGAGGACTACGCCTCCGGGTCTCGTCTGCCTGATCCACGCGTACGGGATGCGGCGGACCGCGCAGGTGGCGATGACCCGGTCGTACGGTGCTCGGTACGGGTGGCCGAGGAGCCCGTCGCCCGTCGCCGTCCATGTCGAGAAGCCGGCGGCTTCGAGAGCGGCATCGGCGCGTGCGGCCACCTGTGCGTCGACCTCGACCGTGGCGACGTTGTCCTCGCCGAGGTAGTGGCACATCAGGGCTGTGGAGTAGCCGGTGCCTGTGCCGATCTCCAGGACTCGGTGGCCCGTCGCGAGGTCCAGGGTCTCAATCATGCCGACGACGATGGCCGGGTCGGTCGAGGAGGACGTGGGCACGCCCACGACGGGTTCGTCGGCCTGGTCGGCGGTGAGGTGGCCGTCGAGCTGGGTGGTGAGGGTGTCGACGCTGTATGCGATCTTCAGCCACTCGTCCGGATTCGTGTCGGTGGCGGTGACGGGCCGCCAGGTCCGCCCCTCGTCCAGGAAGACTCCCGGGCGGAGGAACCGCTCGCGGGGGACAGACTCCACGGCCGCACGCAGCCAGGGGGATTTCAGGACCCCTTCGTTCACGAGAACGGTCGCCATGCGGCGTCGCTCGGATGTCGGGTCGGTCATCGGCGATCTCCTTGTGCGAGTAGGTCGGCGAAGGCAGCGGACATCGGGAGGCCAGTCTCGGTCTCCAGCCACCCCCACTGTCCGTTGGGATTCAGTTCCAGCCACCAGTAGGCCCCCGCCCGGTCGACCGCGAGGTCGAAGCTTCCCGATACCAGATCCAGTCGGTCCAGGTATGCATGCAGTGCCTGGTCTACCCGGTCGGGTAGGTGCTCCACGGTGTAGGTCAGGGCGCTGTAGTCCTTGCGCCAGTCCAGGAGGTCGGAGTCGATGCGTACGGCGAACGTATGCCGACCTACGAGCAGTACGCGAACGTCGGCGACCTTGTCCACGCGGGCCTGGAACAGGTGGGGCGCGACCCGAACGCCGTCGTCGATCTCCTCGGGGGCGACGGGGGCAGCCCATCCCGTCACCGGCACGCCATCACGCGTGTAGGGGGTCCATCGCAGCGTCTTGAAGATCGCCTGCCTCTGAGCCTGGACGAACTCGCGGGCCTCGTCCGGGTCGTTGGTGACAAGGGTGGGAGGGATGGTGAAGCCGAGTTGCTGGGCGAGAACGAGCTGCGTGGGTTTGTAGTCGGCTGCGGCAACGCGCAGGGGGTGGTTGACCCAGAGCGGGCCGCCCAGGGCGTAGAGGGTGCCACCGAGTCCGTAGCGGACCTGCGCCGCCGCGAACCGGGAGTCATCAGCGGACAGGTGGGGAAACGTGGGCCATTCCGGGCGGCGCCAGTACACCGACCGGACCTGGGTCACATCAGCGGTTCTCGACGGGGTGCGCACCTGCCCGACCACCGGGGCCGGGCAGGTGCCGAACCGAGCCGAGACCGTGAGGTTTTCGCCGATGTCGGCGGGGTTGAACCGGACCACCGGCACATCGCGCCGGTTGAGCTCGGTGATCACCATGTCGGCGGTGATGTCGTCCGCCTCGGTGGCCACCAGAACCGGCCTCTCCTCGGTCATGGTCATCAGTCCTGCGTGCTGTCCTGATCGTGACCCTGGTCGTTCCGGGAGTCCGAGTTCGTCGTCGTGGAGGTCTCGGTGCCGGAGCTGGTGCCGTGCTTGCCCATCTCGACCACCTGCCCGACGCGGTCGCGGAACACCCCGAGCTGCGTCGTGGGGTCGATGGCGACCGTGGCGTGGGGTCGGCGGATGACCGTCGGGTAGGGCGCAAGTCGGCCCGCACCCCACGGCCGCGTGGGGGAGGGGAGTGCGACAGAGGTGGTCATGAGACTCCTTGGGTTGAAGGGTGTGGTGCGGGAATCCGTCTGCGTCAGGGGGCGCGGACGGCGATCTGCGGGCCGCGGCTCAGGGGCGAGCGGCCTGGATGTTGTCGGCCGCGGTCGTCCACTCGACTCCGGACGCGGGCCGGATGTGCGCGATGCGGACCGTGCCGTGGCTGTGGAGCTCGTGTGTGACGGCGACGAGCACACCCTCCCCACGCGAGGCGATGTCACGGACAAGCGTGTCCAGGAGCGGGTGATGCTCGTAGCCGTCGGAACCGACCGGGTTCACTCCTCCGGCTCCTGCCGGGCCTCGACGCGGCGCATGAACCTCTCCCAACCGCCGGCCGCCCGTACCCGCAGAGCCCGGCTCGGCGCACCCGGCCGGGGCTCCGGCGGCGTGTACGTACGGCCACTGGCGCCAGGGTTCCTGCGGGGCAGTCCGGAGGTTGTCACGAGGCCGCTCCTCTCCCTGGGGAGCCGCCCGGAGGGTCCTTCGACCTCCGAGCGGCGTGTGACCAGTGAACGACGATCCGTTACCTTCTCCCAGAGCGAACCTCGCGCAATACCCGGGCGTTTTCCAGGCGTTGGCGCGTGGCGGGTATGAGTGCGTGAAAGGGTTCTCGTGAGGGGAGACCTATGACGTCGAGGCGTAAGCACCTTGCGGAACGGCGCGCGGCCCGGGGTTACTCTCAGGAGGAATTCGCAGAAGCGCTCTCGGTGGCCGCGTCCACCGTGGTCCGTTGGGAAAGTGGTCGTGCCACCCCGCGTCCCCACCAACGGCCGAAGATCGCAGGGCTGTTGGGAGTGACCCTCCCCGAGCTGGAAGCCCTTCTCTCCGACGAACAGCCGGCCGAGACAGCCGGGCTCTCCGCTGCTCCACCCCTCCTCCATGGTGATGATGACGACATGAAGCGCCGCGAAGTCCTGGGTCTGCTCGCCGTTACGGGTGCGCTGGTCGCTCTTCCCGATTCCGGTGATGCCGCCCGAGGGCGCGCAGCATCGACGCTCTTGGAGACGGGGGACGCCCTACATCGCAGCCTCTGGCAGGTCTACGCGCTATCGGACGCCAAGCAGGTCGTCTTCCCTGCGGTGCGCGCACAGCTCGATGTGATGGCGAAGGGACTGACCGAGACCCGTACTGCTGTGGATCGGTCCCGATTGTGTCGGATGACGGCCGACCTCTACCAGCTCGTCGGCGAGCTGTTCTTCGACGCCAATCGGTACACCGACGCCGCGCAGTGCTACACACTGGCCGCCAACGCGGCCTACGCCGGTGGCGACCACGACCTGTGGGCCTGTGCCATGACCCGCCACGCGTACGTCGAGCTGTACGCGCGCCGCGCGCACGCTGCCCAACCCCTGCTCGCGGCAGCTTTCCGCATCGCCCGAAGGGGCGACGGCACTCTCTCCACCCGTCACTGGGTCGCGGCCGTCCAGGCGCAGGCGTACGCGGCCGTGGGCGATCTCGACGCGTGCAACCGGGCTCTGGACGAAGCCGAGAAAGTGCACGCCCTCGACGGCGCTCATTCCCACAACGGCGGCTGGCTCCGCTTCGACGGCTCCCGCCTGGCGGAGGAGAGAGGGGCCTGCTACCTCCAACTGGGCCGCCCTGATCTCGCCGAGGAAGCGCTCACCACAGCCCTTGCCCAGCCTCTGTCCCTGCGTCGCCGCGCTGCTGTTCTGAGCGACCTCGCCGTGCTCGGAGCGCACAGGCGGGACATCGACCAGGTCGTGCACTACGCGGAGCAAGCACTCGGACTGGCCGACCGGTCGAATTCGGGATTCATCGGCAAGAAGCTGGACGGGCTTCGGGGGCGTCTTGCCCCGCTCGTGTCCGATGACCGAGTCTCGACTCTTGATCACCGAATCGCGGCGCTTCCGCGCACCGCATGATGAGAGGGACACGCGCATGAATGACGGCCGGATCTTCCGCGAGGCGTGGATCGACGGTGTGAACAAGCACTATCCCGGCGAGCCCAAGCCTGGCTACGTCACGCCGTGGGACGAGACGCCCGCGTGGGAGCGCGAAGCCGCCACCGCCGTGTACGGGCAGGTGCGCGACTTCATCGAGGTCAGCGGCGGGCATACGGCCCGGCTCACCCGCGAGCAGAAGGGCCGATTCGTCGCGATCTGCTGGACCGCCCAGATGTTCAGGCACTTCGAAGACCCGAAGCCCGGATATGTTGCCGACTGGTCCGACCTGCCGGTCTGGCAGCGGGAGACGGACGCGGACATTTTCGAACGCATCGAGGGGACCGTCTGATCTCAGGAGCGACGACGTCCCCGTCCGGGCCGATCCGGGCGGGGACGTCTTGTTGCGTAGCCATCAAAGTAGCCACGGAAGCACCATCCCTGCACGTTTGTTCAGGTCATAGCGTTGCGCCGACAGTACCCGGCGTACAGCCCGGCTCGTCTGCCGCCGACTTCGAGGAGCCCCCGGGGGGGGGGGGGGGGGGGGCCCGGCCGCGCGGGGGGGGGCGGGGGGGGCGCCCCCCCCCCCCCCCCCCCCCCCCCCCCCCCCCCCCCCCCCCGGCTCCCCCCCGGCCGGGCGGCGCCCGACGCGGCCCCCCCCGGGGGGGGGGCCCCCCCCCCCCGGGGGCCTCTTCCGTTTCCGGGCGCCACGCCCGCCCGGAGCCCTCACTCCGGCAGCGACCGCTCCGCGACCCGCCGGACGTGGCCCGCGAAGACCTCGGCCGCGTCCGGGGTCAGCGTGCGCAGTGCCACCATTGCCGTGATGATCACGTCGCACAGCTCGGACTCGACGTCCTGCCAGGTGTGCGAGGTGCCCTTGCGCGGGTTCTGGCCGGTCGCGCCGATGACGGCCTGTGCCACCTCGCCGACTTCCTCCGAGAGCTTCAGGATGCGCAGCAGGACGTCCTGTTCGGGCGGGAGGGTGTGGTGCGCGGAGATCCAGGCCGTCAGGCGGTCGATGGTGTTCCACGGGTCGGTCATGGGACAGAAGACTGCCAGCTCGGCGTCGCCGGTAGGTGCGCGAGTGATATTCCGGCGTACGAGCGGAGCCGGTCGGCCGGACGGTTCTTCCCCGGGATGACCGGCGAGCTCGTCCTCGAACGCGTCCTGCCCGGGAGCGAGGCCGCGGACCTGCTCGTCCAGGTGGCCGAGTCCGTGCGCTGAGGTGCGCCACATGTGCGGCCCGGGTCCGCCGGGAACCGCCCGGTCCGGTGTACCCGTAGGCCCATGACCATCCCCGTGGACAAGATCGGCGACCCCGCCGTACGCGCCTTCGTCAGTGCGCTCAACGCCAATGACCCCGAAGCCTTCCAGGCCGCCCTCACCCCCGGCGCCACCATGTCGGACGACGGGTCCGACCGCGATCTCCAGGAGTGGACCGAGAAGGAGATCTTCTCCTCGCGCGGCCATATGGAGATCGAGTCCGCCAAGGACGACGGGCGGTCCCTCGTCGCCCGCTACCGCAACGACACCTGGGGCGAGATGCGGACCGCCTGGCGGTTCGTCGTCAAGGACGGGAAGGTCGCCCGCTTCGAGACCGGCCAGGCGTAGCCCTCGGGCGGGCGGCGGCCCGGCTCTTCGGTGGCGGGGGACGTACGCCTCGGCGGGGCGCGGCGGCCCGGGTTTCCGGGGGCAGCGGCGCTCGGTCGGGGCGGCCCCCGCCGCCCCGACCCCTACCCCCGGCCGATGTACGGCATCGCCGTCGCCATCACCGTCGCGAACTGCACGTTCGCCTCCAGTGGCAGCCCCGCCATGTGCACCACCGTCGCCGCCACGTCCGCCGCGTCCATCACCGGCTCCACCGCCAGCTCCCCGTTGGCCTGCAGGATCCCCGTCTGCATCCGCGCCGTCATCTCCGTCGCCGCGTTCCCGATGTCGATCTGACCGCAGGCGATCCGGTACGGGCGCCCGTCCAGCGACAGCGACTTCGTCAGGCCCGTCATCGCGTGCTTCGTCGCCGTGTACGCGATCGAGTTCGGGCGCGGCACATGCGCCGAGATCGAGCCGTTGTTGATGATCCGGCCGCCCTGCGGGGACTGCTCCTTCATCGCCCGGTAGGCCGCCTGGGCGCACAGGAAGGCCCCCGTCAGGTTCACGTCGACGACCGAGCGCCAGGTCTCGTGGTCCAGGTCCTCCACCGGGACACCGCCGCCCGCGAACGTACCCGCGTTGTTGAAGAGCAGGTCGACCCGGCCGAACCGGTCCCGTACCGCGTCGAACAGGCCCGTCACCGCCTCCGGCGAGGTCACGTCCGTCGGTACGCACAGGACATCGGCCGACGGAACGGACGCGGCCGTCTCCTCCAGGGGCTCCCGCCGGCGGCCCGCCAGCGCCACCGACCAGCCCGCCTCGGCCAGGGCCCGTGCCACGCCGCGGCCGATGCCCGAACCCGCTCCCGTCACCACTGCGATGCGCGACTCAGTACTCATGGCCGCGCAGCGTACGGCAGACGCGTGCCCCATGAACTCATCCGTCCGACACGTGGATGTTCTGTACCCGACAACGTGACGTCGCCCCGCCCCACTCGAATACCGGACGGACAACATCCGCCTGGGGAGGGGTACATGACACACACTCAGCAGCACGACGGCGAACTGCGGGCCGCCGCCCGCCACTTCGGCCGCCGTCGCTTCCTCACCGTCACCGGGGCCGCCGCAGCGCTCGCCTTCGCGGTCAACCTGCCGGCCGCCGGAGCGGCGAGCGCCGCCGAGCTGAACCCCGCGCGAATCGCCGAGAACCCTTTCACCCTGGGGGTGGCTTCCGGCGACCCGCTGCCCGGCTCCGTCCTCCTGTGGACCCGGCTCGCACCCCGCCCCTTCGAGACCGGCGGCGGACTGCCCCGCTCCCGCGTCGCCGTCCACTGGGAGCTCGCCCACGACGAGCGCTTCACCCGGACCGTCCGCCGCGGCAAGGTCACCGCGCACCCCGAGTTCCAGCACAGCGTCCATGTCGAGATCGACCACCTCGACCAGGATCGTGTGTACTTCTACCGGTTCCGCGTCGGCGACTGGATCAGCCCCGTCGGCCGCACCCGCACCGCACCCTCCGCCGGCGCCCGGATATCCGAGCTCACCCTCGCCGCCGTCTCCTGCCAGGCGTACCACGACGGCTACTTCACCGCGTACGGACATCTCGCCCAGGAGGACGTCGACGTCGTCTTCCACCTCGGCGACTACCTCTACGAGTACGCCGTCAACGCCACCGGCGGCGCCCGCGCCTACACCGACCGACGCCTGCCCGCCGTCTTCAACCGGGAGACGATCACCCTGGAGGACTACCGGCTGCGGTACGCCCTCTACAAGTCCGACCCCGACCTGCAGGCCGCGCATGCCGCGCACCCCTTCGTCGTCACCTGGGACGACCACGAGACCGAGAACAACTACGCGGGCGAGATCCCCGAGAACGACGTGCCGCCGGAGGAGTTCCTGCTCCGCCGCGCCGCCGCCTACCGCGCCTACTGGGAGAACCAGCCGCTCCGCAGGCCCCAGCAGCCGGAAGGGGCCGACATGCGGCTCTACCGCCGCCTCCGCTTCGGCCGGCTCGCGCAGTTCGACATCCTCGACACCCGCCAGTACCGCTCCAACCAGGCGTACGGCGACGGCTGGCAGGTCCCCGGGCCCGAGTCCGAGGACCCGAGCCGCACCATGACCGGCGCCACGCAGGAGCGCTGGCTGCTCGACGGCTGGCGCGACTCGCGCGCCCTGTGGAACGTCCTCCCGCAGCAGGTCGTCTTCGCCGAGCGGCGCAACGTGCCCACGGCCGGCTTCAAGCTGTCCATGGACTCCTGGGACGGCTATCCGGCCTCCCGGCAGCGCCTCCTGGACGGCGCGGCGGCGGCCGGCGTGGAGAACCTGATGGTGCTCACCGGCGACGTCCACGTCGGCTACGGCCTCGACATCAAGGCCGACCACCGCGACCCCGCGTCCCGGACCCTCGGCACCGAGATCGTCGCCACCTCCATCGCCAGCGGCAAGGACGGCGCCGACCGGCCCGCCAACTACGACGCCCTCACCCAGGCCAACCCCCACATGAAGTTCTACAACGGGCGGCGCGGCTATGTGACGGTCGCGCTCGGCCGGGACAGCGCCCGCGCCGACTTCCGTACGGTCTCGGCCGTGACGACCCCGGGCGCCCCGGTCGCCACGGCCGGCTCCTACGTCACGGAGGCGGGCAACCCGGGTCTCACGCCCGCGTGACCGACAGTTCGGACGGATAGCGGACGCCGACGCGGTCCCGTACCGCGTCGAGCGTCCGCATCACCGCGAGCGAACCCTCCAGCGGCACGAGCGGGGACTCGGTCTCGCCCGCGCGCAGGCAGCGCATGACCTCCGCCGCCTCGTGGCGCAGGGAGTGCGGATCGTCCTCGTTCACGAACTCCTCCGGCTCCCGGCCGGCCCGGTGCAGGGTGAACCGGTCCAGGAAGAAGAAGCCCCGCGGAATGTCGATCCGGCCCAGCGACCCCGTCACCGACGCGGTCAGCGGGGTGTCCGCCACGAGCGAGCACGACAGCAGGGCCGAGGCGCCGGAGTCCCAGCCCAGCAGCATCCCCGTGTTCAGGTCGACGCCCTCGGGCGAGAGGAGCGCATGCGCCTGCACCGAGTCGGGCTCGCCGAGCAGCAGCTGCGCGAACGAGACGGGGTACACCCCGAGGTCCAGGAGCGCCCCGCCGCCCACCGCAGGGTCCCGCAGCCGGTGGTCCGCGGCGAACGGGCCCGCGAGCCCGAAGTCCGCCTGTACGGTCCTGACCTCACCGATCGCCCCGTCCGCGATCAGCTCGCGGATGCGCCGGATCAGCGGGTTGCAGTACATCCACATGGCCTCCATCAGGAAGAGGCCACGGTCCCGGGCGAGGGCGACCAACTCCTCCGCCTCGCCCGCGTTGAGCGTGAAGGCCTTCTCGCAGAGGACCGCCTTGCCCGCCTCCAGGGCGAGCCCGGCGGCCGCGCGGTGCGCGTGGTGCGGAGTCGCCACGTACACCACGTCGACGTCGGGGTCGGCGGTGAGCGCGGCCCACTCCCCGTACGCCCGCGGTATCCCGAACCGGTCGGCGAAGGCCTTCGCCGACGCCTCCGTACGGGAGGCGACGGCCACGACCTCCGCGCCCTCCATCGTCAGCAGATCGGTGGTGAACCGGGCGGCGATCCCGCCGGTCGCCAGCACACCCCACCGCACGGTCTTCCCGGACGTTCCCATGCCCCACCCCAAAAGGTCTCGACCATCCCGGACGAGCTGAGAGCATAGGGAAAGTTTCAACGAAATGGAGCAGTCGATGCCGGAGAGCGGCCGGACCAGCACGAAAGATCACATAGTCGAAGGGCCGGTCGTCGCGGCCCGGCGCGCGGGGCTGCTCGTCACGCTGGTCCTCGGTGGACTCACGGCCCTGCCCCCGCTCTCCATGGACATGTACCTGCCGGCCCTGCCGGAGGTCACGGAGTCGCTGCGCTCGCCCGCCGCGACCGTCCAGCTGACCCTGACCGCCTGCCTCGCCGGCATGGCGCTCGGCCAGCTCGTCGTCGGCCCCATGAGCGACAAGTGGGGACGCCGCCGGCCGCTGCTCATCGGCATGATCGTGTACGTCGCAGCCACCGCGGTCTGCGCGCTCGCGCCCTCCGCGGAACTCCTCATCGCCTTCCGGCTGCTCCAGGGCCTGGCGGGCGCGGCCGGCATCGTGATCGCCCGTGCCGTCGTCCGTGATCTGTACGACGGCGTCGACATGGCGCGGTTCTTCTCCACCCTGATGCTGATCTCCGGCGTCGCCCCGATCATCGCCCCGCTCATCGGCGGCCAGATCCTGCGGATCACCGACTGGCGCGGGGTCTTCTACGTCCTCACCGTCATCGGGGTCCTGCTCACCGTGGTGGTGTGGAAGTTCCTCGCCGAGACCCTGCCGCCCGAGCGGCGGCACGCGGGCGGGGTCGGCGAGGCCCTGCGCACCATGCGCGGGCTGCTCGCGGACCGGGTCTTCACCGGCTACATGCTGGCCGGCGGGCTCGCGTTCGCCGCGCTCTTCGCGTACATCTCGGCGTCCCCGTTCGTCGTCCAGGAGATCTACGGTGCCTCGCCGCAGACCTTCAGCCTCCTCTTCGGCCTCAACTCCATCGGGCTCGTCGCCGTCGGCCAGATCAACGGCAAGCTGCTGGTCGGACGCGTCAGCCTGGACAAGGCGCTGGGCTGGGGGCTGAGTGTGATCCTGCTCGCCTCGGTGGCGCTGGTGCTGATGACGAGCGGCCTGTTCGGGAAGGTGGGTCTCGTCCCGATCGCCGCCGGTCTCTTCGTCCTGATGTCGGCGATGGGTCTGGCGATGCCGAACACCAACGCGCAGGCCCTGATGCGAACCCCGCACGCGGCGGGCTCCGCGTCCGCGCTGCTCGGCACCTCGTCCTTCCTGATCGGCGCGATCGCGTCGCCGCTGGTGGGCATCGCGGGGGAGACGACGGCCGTCCCGATGGCGGTGGTGCAACTGGTCTGCGCGATCGCGTCGCTCGGCTGCTTCCTGACGCTGTGCCGACCGTGGCGGAAGGCGCAGCCGCAGGAGGACTGAGGCGGTCGGCCCGCGGGGCGACCCGGCCCGCGGGGGCTGAGGCGGCGCCCGCGGGGGCGGCGGCGGGCCCGGGTCCGCGCACGGGCGAGTCCCGGCTCCCGCCCAAGGCCTCGCCCAGGGCCGCCCGGGCTCACGCGGTCGCGGCCCGGGCCGGCCGGGCGGGGGTCGGGCGTCCCGGCCCCCCTGCTCACCGCGGTCGTGTCCTGGTCCGTCGCGGTCGGCTCTAGGGCCATGCATGGCCTGGCTCCGGCCCGCCGCGTTCGGTCCCGGGCCCTCCCCCGGTCGCGGCCCGGGCTGTCCGGGCGGGGGTCGGGCGGGGTTCTTCGCCGCCTAAAATGTGGAGGTGAACGCCTCCCCCTCCCTCGCCTCCGGTAACACGTTGCGCGTCGCCCTCGCCGGGCTTCTCGACGGGCTGCCGCCGCGTCAGGCGGCCCAGGCCGTCGACCGGCTGATCGCCAACTACCGGGGGACCACCCCGACCGACGCCCCCGTGCTCCGCGACCGCTCCGACGTCGCCGCGTACGCCGCGTACCGGATGCCGGCGACCTTCGAGGCGGTACGGGCGGCGCTCGACGCGCTGCGGGACGCGGCGCCCGCGTGGGAGCCGGCGACGCACACCGACGTCGGCGGCGGCACGGGCGCGGCGAGCTGGGCCGCCGCCGAGGCGTGGGACAACCCCCCGCGCACGACGGTCCTGGACTGGGCGGAGCCGGCGCTCGCGCTCGGCCGGGAGCTGGCCGCCGGCGTGTTCGAGGCGGAGTGGCGGCGGGCCCGCATCAGCGGGGCGCTGAAGCTCGACGAGACGGACCTCGTGACGGTCTCGTACGTCCTGAAGGAGCTCACCGAGGCCGACCGCCGGGCCGTCGTGACCGAGGCCGCCCGCGTGGCGCAGGCCGTCGTGATCGTCGAGCCCGGCACCCCCGACGGCTACGAGCGGATCATCGCGGCCCGCACGCTCCTCGTCGAGGCAGGCCTCACCGTGGCCGCGCCGTGCCCGCACAGCGGCGCGTGCCCGATCGAGCCGGGCGCGGACTGGTGCCACTTCGCGGCGCGGGTGAGCAGGTCGTCGCTGCACCGGCAGGTGAAGGGCGGCTCGCTGCCGTACGAGGACGAGAAGTTCAGCTACGTCGCGGCGACCAGGTTCCCCGTGACGCCGGCGGTGTCCCGGGTGACCCGGAAGCCCCAGATCCGCAAGGGCCAGGTCCTGCTGGAGCTCTGCGGCGCGGAGGAGACGGGCCTCACCCGCGAGACGGTCACCAAGCGCCACGGGACGCTCTACAAGGCCGCGCGGGACACGGAATGGGGCGACGCCTGGCCCCCGGAGTAACGGAGCCGGGGCCGCTGGGCGGGCCCGCGATGCCCGACGGCCGGAGCCGAGTGGGCGACCTGGCCCCCGGAGTAACGGAGCCGGGGCCGACGAGGAGGGCCCCTGTGACGCCCCCGATGGTCGGAGCGCCGAGCGACGTGGGTAGCGGAGCCAGGGCCGACAAGGCGGGGCCCCGGCGCCCGGTCGTCGGAGCCGCCGCGTGGGGCGACGCCTGGGCAGGAGGAGCGGAGCCGGGCCCGATGGTGGGAGCCGCCGAGTGGGCGATCTGGCTCCCGGAGTAGCGGAGCCGGGGCCGACGGGGCGTGCCCCGCGAGGCCCGACGGTGGCAGTCGTCGAGTGGCGCGACGCGGGTATCGGAGCCGGGCCCGACGGGCGGAGCCGCCGAGTGGGGCGACGCCCCGCCCCCGGGTAGGGGCCGGGCATCGCCCCGTCGTGTCAGGAGCGCAGCTCCTGCGTGCAGCACTTCACGCTGCCCCCGCCCTTGAGGAGTTCCGACAGGTCCATCCCCAGCGGCTCGAAGCCCCGCTCACGGAGCGGGGCGAAGAGCCCCACCGCCGCCTGCGGCAGCAGCACATGGCGGCCGTCGCTCACCGCGTTCAGGCCCAGCGCCGCCGCATCGCCCTCCGTCGCCAGCAGGGCGTCGGGGAAGAGGCGGGCGAGCACCGCCCGGCTGCCGGCCGAGAAGGCGTCGGGGTAGTACATGACCTCGTCCCCCTCCGCGTCCAGGACGCTCAGCGCCGTATCCAGGTGGTAGTAGCGCGGGTCCACCAGCTCCAGGCCGATGACGGGGCGCCCGAAGAACTCCTGTGCCTCGTGGTGCGCGAGCGGACTGGAGCGGAAGCCGCGGCCGGCCAGGATCCACGACGCGGTCACCGCGAAGTCGCCTTCGCCCTCGTTCACGTGCTCCGGCACCCATACCTCCGGGTAACCGTTCCTGCTGAACCAGTCCCGATGCGCCGCCGCCTCGTCCGTACGTTCCGGATAGGCGAACTTCGCGCCCAGCACCCGCCCGTCCACCACGGTCGCGCCGTTCGCGGCGAAGACCATGTCCGGCAAGGCGGGGTCCGGGTCGAGGAGCTCGACGGTGTGGCCGAGCGAGACGTAGCGGGCCTGCAGGTCCTCCCACTGTGCGAGGGCGAGCGGCAGGTCGACCGGTTTCGTGGGGTCCATCCAGGGGTTGATGGAGTACGTCACCTTGAAGTGCGTGGGTGGGCACATCAGATAACGGCGGGGCGAGGCCTCGCGCGGAGTCAGGCGCAATGAGGGCTCCTCACGGACGAAGTGAGATGGTCGGACGGAGCCCATGGTCCGCCTTCCACCGCCTCCGCGCAGTGGACCGTTCGGGTGGTTCGGCTGAACATCCTGCAGCGAGACGCATCGTCTCGTCCGCTGCTAGATTGGACGCATGTCCGACACCAAGGCCCCCGACGCCTCCCGCCGCAGCGAACGCTCCCGCCGCGCCATCTTCGACGCCGCCCTCGCCCTCGTTTCCGAGGCCGGCTACACCAAGACCACCATCGAGGGCATCGCCGCCCGCGCCGGCGTCGGCAAGCAGACCATCTACCGCTGGTGGCCCTCCAAGGCCGCCGTCCTGCTCGACGCCTTCCTCGACCTCGCCGCGCAGGCCAACGAGGCCCTCGGCGGCGACGCGGAGAGTGAGATCCCCGACACCGGCGACCTCGCCGACGACCTGAAATACGTGCTGCGCGCCACGGTCGACGAGCTGAACAACCCGACGTACGACGCCCCCTCCCGCGCCCTCGCCGCCGAGGGCATCGTCAACGCCGAACTCGGCGCCCAGTTCGTGGAGCGGCTCCTTGAACCGCAGCTCCAGCACTACGTACGCCGCATCCAGGCCGCCCAGGCCGCCGGGGACATCGACCCCGCCGTCGACCCCCGCATCGCCCTCGAACTCCTCGTCGGCCCCCTGAACCACCGCTGGCTGCACCGCACGCTGCCGCTCACCCACGCCTACGCCGACACCCTCGTCGACTACGCGCTGCGCGGGCTCGCGCCCAGGGCGTAACCCCGTTACGTACCCCGGTTGGGGACTCCGGTCACCTGAAGCAGCGGAAGATGCGACGATGGGCAGAGCCGAACGGGCGAGCACAACGGGCTAGCGCAGGTGTGAGGGGATAGATGGGCGACGGTATCGGCCGCTACCGCGGCACGGAGAGCAAACTCGCGCAGTGGCTGCGCAGGCGTCCGAAGCGCACAGCGGCGGACGACGAGAACCACCGTGTGAAGCTGCTCCTGGACGCCGCTGCCGCAGGCCTGCCCCTCGCCCCCGCCGCGTACCCCGTCGGATACCGCTGTTCCTGTGAGCGCATCGGCTGTCCGACCCCCGCCCGGCACCCCGTCTCGTTCGCCTGGCAGACCCAGTCGACCACCGACCGCGCCCAGATCGAGCGCTGGGCACTGGGCGAGCCCGAGGCCAACTTCATCACCGCCACCGGCATGGTCCACGACGTCCTCGACGTCCCCCTCCAGGCCGGCCGCGCCGCCCTGGAGCGGCTGCTCGCCCAGGGCATCGACGTCGGCCCCGTCGCCGAATCCGCCGAGAGCGCGGGCGACGGCGGCCGGATGCTCTTCTTCACCGCCACCCGCGGCACCCCCGAGGACGAGGACGAGTGGTGGCCGTGCGAGCTGGACTGCCATCCGGAGACCATGGCCGAGCACCCGGGGCTGCGCTGGCACTGTCGCGGCAGCTACGTCCTCGTACCGCCGGCCCGGCTCATCGGTGACGAGGACGAGCAGCCGGCTCTCGCCTGGGTCCGCGGCCCCGAGCACGCCCTGCCCGACCCGCTGAACCTTCTGGAGACCCTCACCGACGCCTGCGCCCGGCATGCCGCCGAGCAGGGTGAGCAGCACACCGGGCACGAGGTGGCCTGGCCGCTCGGCCGCCGCTGAGGGACGACGGCCCGCGGGGGAGTACGAGGGCGAGGGCGACGAGGCGAGAGCCTCAGCAGCCGCCGTCACGAGCCCAGGGACAGCGGCCGGCGCGCATCGAGCCCCGGGACCAAGACCCGTGCGCTACGAGCCCGGGACCAGACCCGGTGCGTTACGAGCCCCGGGACCAAGACCGTGCGCGGCGAGGCGAGGGCCTCACCCCCGCCGTTACGAGCCCTTCGCCCCCGTCACGCCCTGCAGTCGGCCCGCGACCGTCACCCCGTCCTGCTCCGTGCCCGTCGGCTTCACCAGGACGGCCTGGCTCGACACCCACTCCTTGGTGACCGTGTTCTTCACGTCGCCGGTCAGCAGCGCCTTCACATCGGGCGTGACCTTCGGCCGGTAGCCCTGCGCCGCCGTCTGCCGCTCGAAGTAGCGCGTCGCGAAGAAGACCAGCGCCCCGCCGTCCTCCGTCGCGAGGCCCAGCGGCGCGAAGTCCCCGGCGTCGGCGACCTGGTCGATGTACTGCGTCGCCATGCCCACCCGCTTCGCGGCCTTCTGCCGCTCGTCCCGCCACTCGGTGGTGTGCGGCCCCGCCGCGAACTGGCCCTGCTCCCCGCCGCCGAGGAGCGAGACATAGCTCTGCCCCAGATCCCTGGGCGCCACGGCCAGCTCGGCGGAGTCCGCGGCGACCGGCACCGCGTAGCCGCCGTCCGTCTTGAACGCCGGGATCTCGTCCGGGGTCAGGATCGCCAGGTACGCGGCCTCCCACAGCTGCTCGGAGCCGTTGCGCACGAAGACGAGGAGCCAGCGGTTGTCGCCGTTGCCCTGGTCGGTGTCGCGGTTGGAGTCGGTGTCCGCGACGAACCAGCGCGGCCAGCCGGCCTTCTTCGGCAGCACGAACTTCGCGTCCGTCAGCTCCAGCGGCCGGTGGTCGGGGTTGCCGTTGGGACTGGTGATCGAACGGGACTTCAGGCCGGCCTGGTTGATCGCCCCGAGCGGCCCGGTGACCCGGCCGGCGTCGAGCGCGGGATCGTACGCCTTGTCCGCCTTGTTGTAGGCGTCGGTGAAGTCCTTGAGGGCCTGCTCGGCCTCACTCTTCGTCGCCGCCGGGAGCAGTTCCCGCTCGCCGTGCACCGTCACGCAGCCGCTCGCCGTCAGCGCCAGCACGGTCGCCGCCGTCGTCGCCACGAGTGCCCTCGACGGCCGCCTCAGCCTTCTCATCGATCGCCTTCTGCTTCTTCACCGGCACGGACGGACCCGACCCTACCGGGGCCAGGAACAGTACGAGCGTCGGGATCAGATAGAGCGCCCACACCGTGACCTGAAGAACCGTCGGATCGGGCTGGAAGTTGAAGACTCCCTTCAGGAGCGTTCCGTACCAACTGTCCGGCGGAATCGTCGCCGAGACGTCGAACGCCTTGTTCGCGAGCCCGTCCAGGAAGCGCGCTTCCTGGAGGTCGTGCACGCCGTACGCGAGGACACCGGCCGCCACCACGACGAGCATCCCGCCCGTCCAGGTGAAGAACCTCGCCAGGTTGATCCTCAGCGCCCCGCGGTAGAACAGCCAGGCCAGCAGCACGGCCGTCGCGATGCCGAGCAGCACCCCGATCAGGGGCGCGGACGTGCCGTCGGAGGAGGCGCGCACCGACGCCCAGACGAACAGCGCGGTCTCCAGGCCCTCGCGGCCGACCGCCAGGAAGGCGGTGGTGACCAGCGCTCCCGTGCCCATCCGCAGCGCCGCGTCCAGCCTGCCGTGCAGCTCCGCCCTCAGATGCCGGGCGGTGCGCCGCATCCAGAAGACCATCCAGGTCACCAGGACGACGGCGAGGATGGAGAGCGAGCCGCCGAGCAGCTCCTGCGCCTCGAAGGTCAGCTCCTGCGAGCCGAACTCGAGGCCGGCGCCGAAGGCCAGCGCGATGCCGACGGCGACCCCGATACCGATCCAGATCGGCCTCAGGGCCTCACGGTGGTCCGTCTTCACCAGGTACGCGATGAGGATGCAGACGACCAGGCCGGCCTCCAGGCCCTCGCGCAGGCCGATCAGATAGTTGCCGAACACGGCGTCTCCTTGTCTCCGTCCGCGGCTACGAGAACAGTGCCCGGCCCCACCAGTCGTCCTTGTCGCGGACGCCCGGCGGGACGGCGAACAGGGCCGAACCCACGTGCTGGATGTACTCGTTGAGGACGTCCGCGCGGGCCAGCGAGGTCTGCACCGGGACGAAGCCGGTACGGACGTCCCGCTGGTACGCGAGGAAGAACAGGCCCGCCTCCAGTCGGCCGAGACCGTCCGTGCCGTCCGTGAAGGAGTAGCCGCGGCGCAGGATCGTGGCCCCGTTGTTGGAGTCCGGGTGCGCGAGCCGGACGTGCGCCTCCGGCTTCATCGCCTTCAGGAACGGTTCGTCGTGCTCCTTGGCCTTGCCGACGGGCGCGCCCTCGCGTTTGTCCCGGCCGAAGATGTCCTCCTGCTCCTGGAGCGGAGTGCGGTCCCAGGTCTCGACGTTCATCCGGATCCGACGGGCGACCAGGTACGACCCGCCCGCCATCCAGGCCGCCCGGCCCGGGGCGTCCTGGGCGGGGACCCACACGTGCTTGTCCAGTGCCGCGGTGTCGGTGCCCGCGATGTTGCGGGTGCCGTCCTTGAAACCGAACAGATTGCGCGGGGTCTGCGCGTCGGGCGTCGTGGATGACGTCTTGCCGAAGCCCAGCTGCGACCAGCGCACCGCCACCTTGCCGAAGCCGATCCTGGCGAGGTTTCGGATCGCGTGCACCGCGACCTGCGGGTCGTCCGCGCACGCCTGGACGCACAGGTCGCCCCCGCTGCGCGCGGGGTCCAGGTTGTCGCCGGGGAACTTGGGCAGGTCGACGAGCGCGCCGGGTCGCCGGTCCTTCAGACCGAAGCGCCCGTCGAAGAGGGAGGGGCCGAAGCCGATGGTGAGGGTGAGCCGGGACGGCTTGAGACCGAGGGCCTCGCCCGTGTCGTCCGGCGGGGCCTCCGGCAGACCGCCGTAGGCGCCCTCGCCGACCTCGTGACCGGCCGTCATGCGCTCGGCTGCCCGCGTCCAGTCCTTCAGGAGCTGGACGAGCTCGGCACGGTCCCGCGTCTTCACGTCGAAGGCGGCGAAGTGCAGCCGGTCCTGGACGGCGGTGGCGATACCGGCCTGGTGCGGCCCGTGGAAGGGGACGGCCGCGCCGCTGTCGGCGACGGGCGCGGCGCTGTCCCCGCCACGGCTCAGGGCGACGGCGCCGCCGGCCGCGGCGGCGCCGAGCGCGAGCCCGGCGCCGCCCCAGCCGAGGAGCCTGCGCCGCGAGGTCGCGTCGGACGCGCGCGGGTCGCCGGCGCGCGGGCCGCTGTCACTCATGTGGTTCTCGCTCGCGTCGGGCATGTCCGCGTCCTCCTACTTCACAACCGCGGCCGCGAGCTTGGAGAGCGGCTCGGCCAGCGCGTTGACGCCGTCCGACAGCTCCTTGCGCTCGGCCTTGCCGACCTTGTCGTACGAGGTGAAGACGTAGGAGCTCTTGTCCGTGCGGTACTTGTCGAGGAGCGTGTTCAGCGCCGCGAACTGCTTGTCGAGTTCGGCGACGAGCTTCGGGTCGTTCTTCGACGCGACCGGCTTGAGCAGCTCGAAGGACTTCTGGGCGCCCTCGACGTTGGCCTTGAAGTCGACCAGGTCGGTGTGGGAGTAGCGCTCCTCCTCGCCGGTGACCTTGCCGGTGGCGACCTCGTCCAGGAGCTCCTTGGCGCCATTGGCCATCGAGGTGGGGGTGATGTCGGCCTTGCCGACCCGCTTCACCCAGTCCGCGAGGTCCTTGTCGAGGGCGTCGGCGAGCTGCTTCTCCCGGACGCCGATCTTCTTGTCCTGCCAGAGCGCCTTCTCCAGGCGGTGCCAGCCGGTCCAGTCCTTCGCCGGGTCCTGCCCGTCCTCCAGGCCGTCCTCGCGGACGTCGACCTTCGGGTCGATGTCGCCGAAGGACTCGGCGACCGGCTCGGTGCGCTCCCAGCCGATACGGGAGTCGGCGTACGCCTTCTTCGCCGCCTCGATGTCACCGGCGCGGACGGCGTCGGTGAAGACCTTCACCTTGGGCAGCGTCTCGTCGGCCTGTGCCTGTACGTACTGGCGGTAGGCGGCGACGGCGGCGTCCATCTCGGGGGAGCGCTTCGCGGCCGCGGCGCCACCGGTCACGGTGACCTTCTGCCGGATGCCGTCACCCTTCATGCCGGGCTTGCAGGCGATCTCGTAGTCACCGGCCTTGACCTCGGCGGTGATGGTGGCCTTCGTGCCGGGGCCGATGTTCTCGCGCTCGGTCACGATCCGGTCGTCCGGGTACAGGATGTAGACCTCGGTGACCTTCGAGCCCTGGTTCTCGACGGCGAGCTTCACGTGCCCGGCCGGGAACTCCTTCTTCGAGACCTCGCAGGAGTCGTCCTTCGCGACGACCTGGATCGAACCGTCGTCGCCCTTGGCGTCGCTTTTCTGGGTGCAGCCCGTGACGGCGGTCAGGGCCGCCACTGCGGTGGCGGCGGTGACGACGGAGAGACGGACGGCTCGCATAGGGGCTCCAGGGAGGACGGGGACGGGGTGAGGCGGACCTAACTTAACCGAGGCTTACCTCACTCGAACCGGGACGTCCAGTGATTCGCCCCTCACCTTCCGGGCGCGGGAACGGCAAGGTCACGACCTGCTCATCGGGGCCCCATGACAGGGTCAAGTGCGGGTCAAGGGGCCGGGTTTGTCCGTTTCGTCGGCGAGCGGGGCGCGGCGCGGGACGACCAGGGGAACGCCGGTCCGCGGGTGCGGCAGCACCTCCACCGGCTGCCGGTACACCCGGCTCAGCAACTCCTCCTCGAAGACCTCGGCGGGCGGTCCCTCGGCGGCGATCCGGCCGTCGTGCAGCACCCCGACGCGGTCCGCGTGCGCGGCGGCCAGACCGAGGTCGTGCAGCACGACCACGACCGCGACACCGGCCGCGGCACGCTCCCGGCAGACGCGCAGGACGAGTTCCTGGTGGCGCAGGTCGAGCGCGGCCGTCGGCTCGTCGAGCAGCAGCAGCGGGGTGCGCTGGGCGAGGACCCGGGCCAGGGCGACCCGGGCGCGCTCGCCGCCGGAGAGCGCGGAGAAGGGGCGGCTGGTGAAGTGCTCCACCTCGGTGGCCGCCATGGCCGCCGCGACGGCGGCCTCGTCCTCCTCCTCGTGCCCGGTCCCGGCCCACGGGGCCCGGCCCATCCGGACCACCTCCCCGACCGGGAAGGGGAACGCGAGCGCGGCCGCCTGCGGCAGCACGGCCCGGCGCAGGGCGAGTTCGGGCGCCGACCACTCGGCGGCGGTGCGCCCGCAGATCCGCACCTCCCCGCCGGACGGCGGGAGGTCGGCGGCGAGCGCGGCCAGCAGGGTCGACTTCCCGGCCCCGTTGGGCCCGACCAGAGCCAGCACCTCACCGGCCCGTACGACGGCGTCGACCCCGCCGAGCACCTCCCGCCCACCGAGCCCGACACGAAGCGCCCGTGTCTCCGCGACGACCTCGCCGGCCCGGGGAGGAGCGGGGAGCTCCCGCGTGCGGCGGGCGAGGAGACCGCGGATCATGCCCAACCACCTTGCTTGCGACGGGTCCTGCGCAGCAGCCAGAAGAAGAACGGGCTGCCGAAGAGGGCGGTCAGGACGCCCAGGGGGAGTTCGGCCGGGGCCGCGACCGTACGGGCCGCCAGGTCGCCGGCCGCGAGGACCACCGCGCCGCCGAGCGCGCTGCCCGGGACCAGGAAGCGGTGGCCCGGACCGTTCGCCATCCGCAGCAGGTGCGGGACGAGCAGACCGACGAACGTGATGATCCCCGCCACCGCGACCGCCGCCGCCGTCAGCAGCGCGACGACCAGGATCAGGATGATCCGCAGCCGCTCCACGTCCACGCCCAGGTGCCGCGCGGGCCGCTCGCCGAGCGCGAGGAGGTCCAGCTTGCGGGCGTAGAGCGGGGCGACGGCCAGCCCGACCAGCGCGCACGGCAGTACGGCGAGGACCTTCGGCCAGGTGGCCTGGGCGAGCGAGCCGAGCTGCCAGAAGGTGATCTGGGTGATCTGCGCGTTGTCCGCGAAGAAGATGAACAGGCCGATCAGGGCGCCTGCGAAGGCGTTCACCGCGATGCCGGTGAGGATCAGCGTCACCACTTCCGTACGGCCGTCCGAGCGGGACATCGCGTACACGAGGAAGACGGTCGCGAGGCCGGCCACGAACGCGCAGAAGGTGACCGTCCAGTTGCCGAAGAAGCTCAGCCCGAGCGCGATCGCCCCGACCGCGCCCACGGCCGCGCCGGCCGAGATGCCGATGACCCCGGGCTCGGCGAGCGGATTGCCGAACACGCCCTGCATCAGGGCGCCCGCGCAGCCGAGCGAGGCGCCGACGAGGATCGCGAGGACGACCCGGGGCAGCCGGATGTTCCACAGGACGCTCTCGGCGGAGCGCTCCAGGGCGTGGCCGCCGAGGCCGAGACGGTGCTGGACGGAGGCGAGTACGTCCCCCAGCGGGATCTCGTACGCCCCGATGCCGGCGGAGAGCAGGGCGAGGACCAGCAGCACGGCGAGGAGGACGAGGGCGAGCGTGGCGGCGGTGCCACGGGGAGCGCGGCGCGGGGCGCCTGGGGCCCGGCCCGGGGGTTCGGTCGCGGGCTCGTCCGCGGCGCGCGGGCCCGAGGGCTCGGGGCCGTCTTCCGTGCGCGGGGCCGGGGCCTGTGACGCCGGATCCGATGTCGTGTGCGCCGACCGGCCCGGCGCGTCCGGTCCGGTCGGGGCCGGCTCCGTCGTGCGGGACGGCGACGTCCCGCCCGGTGTCACCGAACCGTCGACGGCCGTCACTTCGCCGCCCCGTACAGCTGTGCCACCAGGGAGCGCAGCACCTGGTCCGTGCGCGGGCCGTAGTTGAGGAGTACGCCGTCGTCGATCGAGACGACGCGGCGGTCCATCCCGGCCGGTGTCTCCGCGACGCCGGGGATCCTCACCAGTCCGTCGACGCCGCCGACGGACTGAAGTCCCTTGCTCATCACGAGGATCGCGTCGGGCGCGGCGGCGGCCAGCGCCTCGCTCGTGATGGGGGTGAAGTCCTTCTTCAGCCCGGACTCCTTGCCCGCGTCGACGGCTCCCGCCGCCTCCAGCAGGGACGCGGCCCCGGACTCGGCCCCGCCGAGCAGATAGACGGCCGCCGATCCCCGTACGTAGAGGAAGGCCACCCGCGGGCTGTCCTTCCTCTCGGCGGGAACGTCCTTGCGGACGGCGTTGATCCGGTCCTGGGTGCGCTTCTTCAGCAGGGCTCCCGCGTCCGGCACTCCGAGCGCCGCGGCGACCGTGTCGATGCGGGTGGAGATGTCCGCGAGCTCCTTCGCCGGCTTCACCACGAAGAGCGGGATGCCCGCGTCACGGATCTGATCGATCGCCTCGGCCGGTCCGGTGGAGGTGTCGGCGAGGACGACGGTCGGCCGCAGCGAGAGCACGCTCTCGGCGGAGACGTCGTGAGCGCGGGTCACCACGGGCAGTTTCGCGGCCTGTTCGAAGGTCGCGGTGATGTCGCGGGCGACGACCCGCTCGCCGAGACCGAGGGTGAAGACGATCTCGTTGAGCGAGCCGGTGAGCGGGACGATCCGCTCCGTGGAGGCGACGGTCACCCGGCGGCCGTCCGCCGAGCCGACCGTGACGGGCAGCTTCGACTTCGGGCTCCCGGCGAGGGGTTCGACCCGGTCGGGCGCGGCCTGAGTGGTGCCCGCCGCGGGCGTGGCCCTTCCGGGTGCGCTTCCGCCGCCGCAGCCGGTCGCCGTGAGAGCGAGGGCGAGTGCCGATACCAGCACACCCGCGAGGCGAGATCTCTGCACGGAGAAGCACCGTCCTGTTCGTTCTGGGCAGCAGCCTGTCGCTTCGGCTCCGGATAGCTTAGGTTAGCCTTACCTCACTTGCTAGCCCTCGGAGGGGTTCCATGCTGCTGTCCAGACCGGCCCGGGCGCTCGTCGTCGCGCTCTTCGCCGCGCTCCTCGGGTCGCTGCTCCCGGCCACCGCCGCCCATGCGGCGGGCCGTACGGTGCAGGGCGGCAGACTCGACTGGGGAATCAAGTCCTCCTTCCAGAGTTATGTCACCGGCCCCATCGCACACGGCAGTCGGAACCTCACCAGCGGCGCCGCCACCGTCGGCGGCAGCCGGTTCCGCTTCCATTCCGCCCAGGGGTCCTACGATCCGGCGAGCGGATCCTTCGAAGCCGGCTTCACCGGCGGAGTGCACTTCCTCGGCCACCGCAAGACCGACGGCACCCACGAGCTGGACCTGAGGATCAGCCGGCCCCGCGTCCGGATCGAGGGCGGGCGCGGCACGCTCTACGCAGACATGGCCGGCAAGGCCAAGGGGACGGGGCAGGTCACGACCTCCTCCCAGGTCCCGCTCGCCGCGCTCGACCTGTCCGGCATCGACATGCGCGGCGGCGGCAGCCCGATCTCCCTCGGCAATGTCCCCACGACGCTGACCTCGCAGGGCGCGCGTGCCTTCGCCGGGTACTACACGGCAGGGACGCCGCTCGACCCGATCAGCCTCACCGTCGACGTCAAGACGGCCGCCGAGCCGAGCGCCACCAAGTCGCCGGAGCCGACGGCCGGTTCCTCCGCCGCCACCGGATCCTTCCGGGACGCGGCGGTCGACTGGGGTGTGCGCCGCACCTTCCGCGAGTACGTCACCGGCTCCATCGCCCAGGGCAAGTGGGCCCTGTCCGGCGGCGCCCAGGACGGCGGCGCGCTCTTCCGCTTCCCGCAGGGCAAGGGCACGTACGACCCGGCGAAGAAGACGCTCGACGCCGCCTTCGCCGGCGCCGTCCGCTTCACCGGCACCCACCTCGACCTCGCTCTCGGCGCCGTCACGGTCAAGGTGGCCGGCGGCAAGGGGACGCTCGCCGCCGATGTCACCAGCGGCGGCAAGACCGAGAAGGCCGTCCCCCTGATCACCTTCACGGCCGCCGACTTCGCGCCGAAGAACGGCCTCGCCGCGCTGACGGAGGTGCCCGCCACCCTCACGGAGGGCGGCGCCAAGGCGTTCGGCGGGATGTACAAGGCCGGGACCGAGATGGACCCCGTGTCGCTGGCCGTCGCGGTCGACGCGAAGACGCAGCTGCCCGCGCTGCCGGACCTCGGCAGCGACGCGAAGCCCTTGGCCTCCGCCTCCGCCTCGGCTTCCGCTTCGGACGCCGCCGCGAAGACGGCCGCTTCGAGCGAGTCCACCGGCGTGGGCACGTATCTCGCCATCGGCGCGGGCGTGCTCCTGGTGGCGGCCCTCGCCGCCCTCGCCGTCGTACGCCGCCGCAAGACCGCCGCGGTCTCCTCCGCCGACACCGACTCGTCCTCCGACTCCTCCTCCGGCGCCACCGACTCGCCCTCCGACGCCGACTCCTCCTCCGGCACCACCACCTCCGACTGAACCCCCGATTCCCACCCCCGTAGGGAGACCACCCACCATGCCCACCGCCACCCGACGCCCTGTCGTCCTCGCCGCCGCCGTCGCCACCGCGGCCACTCTCGGCGCGAGCGTCTTCGCCCTGCCCGCCCTCGCGGCCGACGGAGCGGACAAAGCAGCCGCCGCTCCCGCGATGGAGCTGAAGGACGGCACGCTGGACTGGGGCTTCAAGGAGTCCTTCCGCAAGTACCTCGCCTCGCCGATGGCGCAGGGGAAGACCACGGTCGGAGGCGGCGCGAAGCAGGCGGCGGACAACGGCGTGTTCACCTTCGTGGACGGCACCGGTACGTACGACACCGGGACGCACGCCACCGCCAACGCCTTCAAGGGCAGCGTGCACTTCGAGGCCCACGGCGGCGTCCTCGACATCACGCTCTCCGACGTGAAGCTGACCACCAAGGGCACGGCCGCGCCGACCGGCGAGATCACCGCCGACGTGGTCACCAAGGGCAAGGACGGCGCGTTCGTCACGCGGGACGACGTCGCCGTGGCCGCGCTCGACATGACCGGCATGCGACCGGGCCAGGGCGCGGGCGGCGCGATGGTCTTCAAGGACATACCGGCGAAGCTGACCAAGGGCGGCGCGGAGGCGTTCGCCGGCTTCTACAAGGAGGGCGACGCGCTCGACGCGGCGACGCTGACGGTGAAGCCGGGCGGCACGTCCCCGAGCCCGAGCCCGACCCCGACCAAGACCTCCAAGCCGAGCCCGAGCCCGACCCCGACGAAGACCACGGCGCCGCCGACCACCGCCCCGACCACCGCACCCACGGGCACCCCGTCGGTCCAGAACGGCAAGCTCACCTGGGGCGTGAAGGAGTCCTGGCGCACGTACGTCGTCGACACCTGCGGCGGCAAGGCGACGGCGAGCGGCGGGGCGAAGAAGAACGGCGCGGTCTACGACTTCGCCTTCGGCTCGGCCCGGTGGGACGCGAACGCCCGCAAGGCCGACGCGGCCTTCAACGGCACCGTCCGCTTCGAGTGCGCCGCCCACACCATCGACTGGACCATCAGCGACGTGAAGGTGAAGGCCAAGGGCTCGACCGGCACGCTCGTCGCGGACGTCGCCACCGCCACCGGCAAGAAGAACGACGTGACCTTCGCCGATCTCGACCTGTCGAAGGCCGACTACACGGCGAAGAACGGTGTCGTCACCCTGGCGAACATCCCGGCCGAACTCACGAAGGACGGCGCGGCCCAGTTCGCCGGCCCGGGCGGCCAGGCCTTCTACCAGCCGGGCACCGCCATCGACCCCGTGACCGTCGCCCTCACCGTGGACAAGGACACCGCTCTGCCGACCACGACCACCGGCGGAACCTCGGGCGGTGGCTCGACCACCGGCGGCTCGTCCACCACCGGCGGCGGAACGGTCGGCGGCTCCGGCTCCCTCGCCGCCACGGGCGCGGGCGTCCCGACCGGCGCCCTGCTCGGCGCGGCCGGCGCCACGGCCCTCGCGGGCGCGGCCGTCGTCTTCGCCGTCCGTCGCCGTACGACGGAGTCCTGAGCCCCGCTCCTGAAAGACCGCCACCCCCACAGACAGGGCCGCACCCCGGAGACGGCGGTGCGGCCCTGTCGCGTACCCGGCTAGCGTGTGGGGCATGTCCCTGCGCCTGCGCCGCGAGCACCTCCCCGGGTCGGTGTTCCGCATCGACGGACCGCCCGAACCGCCGCCCCTGCGCTGGGAGATGACGGACGGCCGACGGATGCTGCTGCGCCAGTCGGGGCGGCCCGTCCTGCTCGCCCGCGTCGACGAGGACCGGGGAGGGGTCCGGGTCCACCGCCGCCCCGGCTACCGCTCGCCCCTCCCGCCGATACGCGCCGACGAATCCAGGCAGCGGCCCGACTGGGTGCGCCGGTACGCGGCTCGGCTGGACGCCGCCGACGAGGGTCCCCTGCATCCGGGGCGGTGGGCGCTCGGGACGCGTGACGTGTTCCCGCCGTACGTCTGGGGTGAGGACTTCGTCACGGCGTGGCCGGACGGATATCTGGAGTGGGACAGGAACGGCTGGAACGGCGTCGTCCCGCTGCGGAAGCTGTCCGCCCCGGACGCCCCGCGCGTCAAGGCGTACCGCAGGCAGGCCAGGGAGGGCAGCCTCGCCCCCGTACTGCTGTGGTCGGTGGCGGCCCTCGACGGCTGGATCCTCCTCGACGGCCACGACCGGGCGGTGGCGGCCCTCGCCGAGGGCGGGACGCCGCGCACGGTCGAGCTGACCAAGGCGGAGGACGAGGCGACGGTGGCCGAGCGGTTCGCGGCGCTGCCCGCGCAGGAGCGGGAACTGCGGACGCGCGCGTTCGGAGGTCCCGAACCCGAGCGGCAGCGAGCGGCGTTCCTGCGCGGACTCTCCGATTACGCCGCGGGAATTCCGTACGACGAGGGACGCACGACAGGGTGGCCGATTCCGGGTGGACCGGCGGAATGGGACGCCTGGATGCTTGAATTCCGCCATGCACACGACCGTGACGAGTAGCGCCACCGACATCGACGTCCTGCGCGTCTTCTGCGCGGGCGACGGCCGGTACGGCAACGCCCTGGGTGTCGTCCGCGACGGACGCGCGCATCCCGACGAGGCGTCCCGGCAGGCGCTCGCCAAGGAGCTCGGCTTCAGCGAGACCGTGTTCGTCGACGACCCGGAGCGCGGGAACGTCGACATATACACACCCGGAGTGCGGCTGCCGTTCGCCGGTCACCCGCTGGTCGGGGCGGCCTGGCTGCTCGACGTGGAGGTCGTCCGCCCGCCCGCGGGCGAGGTCTGGGTGCGTGGGGACGGGGAGTTCACCTGGATCGAGGCCCGCGCCGAATGGGCCCCGCCGCGCACCCTGCGGCGGTACGCCTCGGCCGAGGAGGTCGACGCGCTCTCCGTGCCCGAGCCGGGGGTGTGGGTGTATGCCTGGGCCTGGGAGGACGAGGCGGCCGGACGGATCCGGGCGCGGGGGTTCCCGGGGCGCGGGGACGGCATCGACGAGGACGAGGCGACCGGCGCGGCCGCCCTGTTGCTCACGGCCGAGCTGGGCCGGGCCCTGAACATCACACAGGGCCGGGGGTCACAGATCCTGACGGCCCCCGGCCCCGGCGGCGTGATCGAACTGGGCGGACGAGTCCGCCTGGAGCGAACACTCACCCTCCCACGCTGAGCCCCGACGGGCGCCGCGCCCGCTCACGCGCGTAGGCGCACCCGGGCCGACGATGCACCGCACGCACCCACCGCGACGCTCCCGCGTCGACGAGCACCCGCGGACGCACCCCGGGCCCGAGGCACCGCACGCACCCACCGCGACGCTCCCGCGTCGACGAGCACCCGCGGACGCACCCCGGGCCCGAGGCACCGCATGCACCCACCGCCGATGCGCACCCGCCGGCGCTTCCGCGGACGTACCCACACCGACTCGCACCCGCGGGCGTAGCCACGCTCACCAGTGACGCTCACGCGCTGAGCGGGAACTCGCTTCCCAGCTCGCGGAAGACCGCGCCGTTGAAGTCGAACGCGCGCTTGCACTCGTCGATGATCCGCTGCTTCTCCAGATCGTCGGCGTTCACCGCGTCGAGCAGCTCCCGGTACCCCCGCTTGAAGGCCGCCGGGTTCGTGATCTCGTCGAAGACGTAGAACCGGACGCCGTCGCCCTTGCGCGCGAAGCCCCACGTGCGCTCGGCCTTGTCGCGGATGATCTGGCCGCCGGACAGGTCGCCCAGGTAGCGCGTGTAGTGGTGGGCCACATAACCCGCCGGCCACTCCCGCGCGCACTCCGCCACGCGGGCGGCGTACGCGACGGTCGCGGGCAGGGGCGTGAGCCCGGCGCGCCACTCCGGGCCCCGGAGATGGGCGAGGTCCTGCTCCAGCGCGGTGGTGCGGAACAGCTCCGGCTGTATGAAGGGCCCGGCGACCGGGTCGTTCTTCAGCGCCTCGGCGCCGTCCTCCAGCGCGCGGTACACGAACCAGAGCTGCTCCGTGTACCGCGTGTACGCGTCCACGGCGAGACGTCCCCCGAGGAGGTCGCTCATGAAGGTCGACGTCTCGGCCTCGGTGTGCTGCTCGTGCGAGGCCGTGCGGATGAGCGTCGAGAAGGGCGTGTCCAAGGCGTGCCTCCGGGACCGATGGGGACGAGAACCTGCTGCGATACTGCTACTTAGGCTTACCTAAGTCAACTGGTTCCCGACGACCTGTCGGTAAAACGCTACCCCGGTACGGGCTCAGGGCAACGTAAGGATTTCGGCCCCGGTCTCCGTGACGACCAGCGTGTGCTCGAACTGCGCCGTCCGCTTTCGGTCCTTGGTCACGACCGTCCAGCCGTCGTCCCACATGTCGTACTCGTGCGTGCCCAGCGTCAGCATCGGCTCGATCGTGAACGTCATGCCGGGCTGGATGACCGTGGTGGCGTGCGGGGAGTCGTAGTGCGGGACGATCAGCCCGGAGTGGAACGACGAGTTGATGCCGTGCCCGGTGAAGTCGCGGACGACGCCGTAGCCGAAGCGCTTGGCGTACGACTCGATGACCCGGCCGATGATGTTGATCTGGCGGCCCGGCTTGACCGCCTTGATGGCCCGGTCGAGCGACTCGCGGGTGCGTTCGACGAGCAGCCGGGACTCGTCGTCCACGTCGCCGCAGAGGTAGGTGGCGTTGTTGTCGCCGTGGACCCCGTTGATGTACGCCGTGACGTCCAGGTTCACGATGTCGCCGTCGTTGAGGACGGTGGAGTCGGGGATTCCGTGGCAGATGACCTCGTTGACCGAGGAGCAGAGCGACTTCGGGAAGCCGCGGTAGCCGAGGGTGGAGGGGTACGCCCCGTGGTCGCACATGAACTCGTGCGCGACCCGGTCAAGCTCGTCCGTGGTGACACCCGGCGCGATGTGCTTGGCGGCCTCCTCCATCGCCTGCGCGGCGATGCGGCCGGCGATCCGCATCCGCTCGACGGTGTCGGAATCCTGCACCTCGGGCCCCGTGTACGGGGTGGGTGCGGGCTTCCCGACGTATTCGGGACGACGGATGGCTCCCGGAACGGAGCGGTGGGGGGAGATCTCCCCCGGTACGAGCAGCGACTGGCCAGACATGTCAGCGAGTCTAACGACCGCGTCTGGGGCAGCATGGCCTCAGAGGAAGGAGCCGACGATGGCCCTGTTCAAGAAGCGCACGGTGGGCAAACCGGGCGAGTGGTACTACTGCCTGGAGCACAAGAAGGTCGAGGAGGGCCCGGAGTGCCCGTCGAAGAACCGCTTCGGACCGTACGCCACACGTGAGGAGGCGTCCCACGCGATGGAGACCGCGCGGGAACGCAACGTGGAGTGGGATACGGACCCCAAGTGGCACGACGCCCCGAAGTCCGACGAGACGCCGGACTAGCCGGCGCCCGCCCGGCCGGACGGCCCCAGGGAGCGCCCGGCCGCGGGGCCGCCCCTTCCGCTCACGCTCGTCAGGCCGGGGCCCCGGTCCCGGCCTCCCGCGCGTCGCGTGCCTCCCGCTCCTCCTGCGCGGCCTTGTGGCGCAGCGCGTCCTCGTCCGTGTCGGAGTCGTACATCAGGAGCTTCGGCAGGGTCAGACAGAGCAGACCGACCGAGGCCACGCAGGCCACGCCGCCCGACCAGACCGCCGCCCGCGTCCCCGTCCAGCCCGCCATGGCGCCCGCTCGGACCTGGCCCAGCTGCGGGCCGACGCTGTAGGAGAGGACCTCGATCCCGGCGAGCCGGCCACGCAGCTCCTCCGGGATCGTCTGGTTCCAGATCGTGGCGCGGCCCAGGCCGCTCGCCATGTCGCCGGCGCCCGCGAACGCCAGGCACAGCAGCACGAGCCAGATGTTCGAGAACCAGCCGGCCGCGGCGATCGCCAGCCCCCAGGCCGTGGCACCGCAGACGACCAGCCACCCGTGCCGTCGGATCCGTGAGGTCCAGCCGCTGGTCAGGCCGAGGACGAGCGAGCCGACCGAGCCCGCCGCGTACATCAGGCCCAGCGACCAGTCCGCGTCCAGCTCGTCCGCGAGGAACGGGAAGATCGTGTTCGGGAAGGCGAAGAACATCGCGGCGAGGTCGATCACGTACGTACCCAGCAGCACCGGCCGTGACCAGGCGTACCGCGCTCCCTCGACGATCCCGCGGAGGGACGGCTTGTCCGCGTCGTGCGCGGGCGGCGCGGGGGAGAGCCGCAGACACAGGAGTACGGAGGCGAGGAAGCCGGCGATCGTCACGCCGTACGCGGGAGCGTGACCGGCGTACGCCACGAGCAGACCCGCGAGGGCCGGTCCGGCGATGGTGCCCATCTGCCAGCGCAGCGAGTTGAGCGCCGCGGCGGCGGTCTGCTGGTCGTGCGGCACGATCCGGGCGAGCAGTGAGTCCAGGGCGGGGCGCTGGAGCCCGGCGAGCGCGGAGACGCCGGCGGCGACGACGTACAGCGGCCAGAGCATCGGCTCGGGCAGGAGCGAGTTGAGCAGCAGGAGCAGGGCGAGCAGCCCGAGCCCCGCCTCGGTGGCGACGAGGACCTTGCGCCGGTCGACGGCGTCGGCGAGCGCGCCGCCGTAGAGCCCGAAGACGACCAGCGGGACGAGCTCGACCGCGCCCATCGCGCCGACGGCGAGCGGCGACCCGGTCAGATCCTTGATCTGCAGCGGCAGCGCGATCATCGCCACGGCGCTGGAGAAGAAGGCGACGAGCCCCTGCACCCACAGCAGCCGGAAGTCGCGGGAGGACCGCCACGGCGTCAGATCGGGCAGCACGGCGGAGAGCTTCGAGGTCACGAGGCGCCATGCTCCGTCGGCGGCCGTTCGCACGGCAACCGAATTACGACGGTACGGGTGGGGCGGACCGGACCACGGTGCCGAGGCCCCGGGCTCCGGCCGCGGCCGGCACAGGGCACATGGGCCACGGTGGCGCCGGTCTGTCCCAGGGCACGCGGGCCTCGGTGCGCGAACCGGCGGACCGTGGCGTCTCCGTCGACCGCTACCAGCCCGGCGGTGGTGGTGACGTCAAGTGGTCGGCCAGGCGGGACAGTCGGTCGCGGAGGCGGCGGCCGCCGCGGGGGGACGGCAGGCTGTTCTCGCCGGCCGCCGCGCTCACCAGGTGCTGCACCGTGTCCAGGTCGACCTCCGCGTCCGCGGCCACCGTCAGCGTCTCGTGCGCCAGGCCGTGCACCTCCGGGTCGCCGGCGTCCAGCGAGAGCACCGTCGCCCCCGCCCTCCGGGCGTCGTGGACCCGCTCCAGAAGCCCCGCGTCGGGCCGTTCCGGCGCCACCATGAGCAGCGTCCCCCCGCGGCGCGCCGACTCCAGTCGGCCGAGCCCCACCGCCAGGTGCGCCGGATCGCCCGGCCGCACGTGGTGGCGCACCAGCGTCGGCGCCAGCTCCGGCTGCCCCGACCAGGTCGCCTCGTCCACGAGGTGCGCCGCCAGATGCCAGGGCTCGTAATCCGCCGTCCCCACCAGGAGCAGCCCGCCCCCGTGGGGCACGACGGAGGACCGGAGCGAACCCGCGAAGCCCCGGGCCGCCGCCGGCCACTCGGTCCCGGCCAGTACTTCCCGCAGCAACGCGACCCGCACGGCATCCATGGCGCCGCATCCTGCCGCAGCAGCTGCCCGCGCGGTGGCCGGTTGCCGAGGAACCACCCGTACGGGAGACGCGCCCTCACCACCGGCCAGTAATGTCGAGGCCATGACTTCCTCCACTCCCGCCCCCGCCCCCAAGGACCCCTGGGACCTCCCCGACGTGTCCGGTCTCGTCGTCGGCGTCCTCGGCGGCACCGGCGACCAGGGCCGCGGTCTCGCCTACCGGCTCGCGAAGGCCGGCCAGAAGGTGATCATCGGCTCCCGCGCCGCCGAGCGCGCGCAGACCGCCGCCGACGAGCTGGGCCTCGGCGTCGAGGGCGCCGACAACGCCGAGTGCGCCCGCCGCAGCGACATCGTGATCGTCGCCGTTCCGTGGGACGGGCACGCCAAGACCCTGGAGTCGCTGCGCGCCGAACTCGCAGGCAAGCTCGTCGTCGACTGCGTCAACCCGCTCGGCTTCGACAAGAAGGGCGCCTACGCCCTCAAGCCCGAGGAGGGCTCCGCGGCCGAGCAGGCCGCCGCCCTGCTGCCCGAGTCCCGGGTCGCCGCCGCCTTCCACCACCTCTCGGCCGTCCTGCTCCAGGACCCCTCGATCGACGAGATCGACACGGACGTGATGGTCCTCGGCGAGGAGCGTGCCGACGTCGAGATCGTCCAGGCGCTCGCCGGCCGCATCCCCGGGATGCGCGGCGTCTTCGCCGGCCGGCTGCGCAACGCCCACCAGGTCGAGTCGCTGGTCGCCAACCTGATCTCGGTCAACCGCCGTTACAAGGCCCACGCGGGCCTGCGCGTCACCGACGTCTGACCGGGGCCCGAGCGGTCGGGGGCATGGGGGACACTGGACGGGCACCATCAGCCGTACCCGGACAGGAGCCGACCCCCATGCCCCGCCTCGCTCTCTACGCCCTCGCCGTCTGCGCCCTCGCCGTCGTCGCGGCCGTCGTCTCCTTCGTCTCGGGCAGCTGGCTCGGCGTCGTCTGGGTGCTCCTGGCCGGCCTCTCCTCCAACATGGCCTGGTACTACATCCGTCGCGCCAAGGCCACCGAGACGGCCTAGACCTCGCAGAGCTCCGGCGTCTCCTGCCAGAAGCGGTAGAGGTTCGAGCCGCAGTAGCGGGAGATCTCCGGCACGCCCAGCGCCCGCATCAGCGCGTCGATCGCGTCGAAGAACGCGCCGTTGACCGCCGGGACGAAGAGCAGCGCGATCACGACGAAGAAGCCGTACGGCGCGTACGGCTCGATCTGCCGCTTGATCTTGTACGACAGCCAGGGCTCGATCACCCCGTAGCCGTCGAGGCCCGGCACCGGCAGGAAGTTCAGGAGCGCGGCCGTCACCTGGAGGAACGCCAGGAAGGCCAGCGCGTACTGGAAGGCGAGCGGGACGCCGTCCAGCGCGTCCAGCCAGAACGGCGCCGTGCACACGACCGCGAACAGGACGTTCGCCAGCGGACCCGCCGCCGAGATCAGACTGTGCTTCCAGCGGCCCTTGATCCGGCCCTGCTCGATGAAGACCGCCCCGCCCGGCAGGCCGATACCGCCCATGATCACGAAGAGCACCGGCAGGATGATGCTCAGCACGGCGTGGGTGTAGGCGAGGGGGTTGAGCGTGAGGTACCCCTTCGCACCGACCGTGATGTCGCCGCCGTGCAGCGCGGTGCGGGCGTGCGCGTACTCGTGGAGGCAGAGCGAGACGATCCACGCCGAGGTGACGAAGAGGAAGATCGCCAGACTGGTCGAGGACGCGAAATCGGTCCACACGGCCCAGCCGGTGACCGCCATGACGGCGAGGATGGCCAGGAAGACCGGGCTGATCCTGCGCTCGTGGCTACGGGTGGTGGCCGTGGTCATGGGTGGGACTCCCTGGGGCGCGGCGGGGTGTGTGCGGGAAACGTGCCGGGGCGGGGGTGAGTTCCTGCGATGATCCCCGGCTCACGGAGAATAGGGCCTGTGCGCTATTCCGTCCTCGGCCCCACCCAGGTCCACACCGTCCACGGCACGCCCGTCGCCCTCGGCGGTGCCCGGCTGCGGGCGCTGCTGACCGTGCTGGCCCTGCGGGCCGGGCGGACCGTGCCGGTCGGCGTCCTCGTCGACGAGGTGTGGGACGGGGCCCCGCCGGCCGACGGCGCCGCGGCGCTCCAGGCCCTGGTGGGGCGGCTGCGGCGGGCGCTCGGGCGGGACGCGGTGGAGTCGGCCCCGGGCGGCTACCGGCTGGCGGCCGGGCCCGAGGACGTGGACGCGCACCGTTTCGAGCGGCTGGCGGGGGAGGGGGTACGGGCGTTCGGCGCGGGCGACCCGGCACGGGCGGCGGAGCTGCTCGACGAGGCGCTCGGCCTGTGGCGCGGCCCCGCGCTCGCCGATCTGCCGGACCGCACGGCGGAGGCCGCCCGCTGGGAGGCCCGCCGCCTCGACGCCCGCCGTGCCCGCTTCGACACCGCCCTCGCGCTGGGCGAGGGCGCGTCGGTCCTCCCCGAGCTGGTCGCCCTCTGCGAGGTCCACCCGCTGGACGAACCCCTCCGGGCCCTGCGCATCCGGGCCCTCCGCGACACGGGCCGCGCGGCGGAGGCCCTCGCCGCCTACGAGTCCTTCCGCCGCGACCTGGCGAACCGCCTCGGTACGGACCCCTCCGCCACGCTCCGGGCCCTCCACGCGGAGCTGCTGTCACCGGAGGCCGGGACGAGCAGCCCCGGCCAGGGGCGGACACCCCACGAGCCGCCCGCCCGGGCCGGCGCCGGCGCGCAGGACGACCTGGCAGGGACCGGCTCGCCACGAGGCGCCACCGGCGCCCCCGCCGGGCCGGCGGGACGGCCCGGATCCGGGTTCCGGGAGGCCTTGGCGGCCACCGGCCCGGCGCACGACACCGGTGTCGCCGCCCGGCCTTCGGGGCCGGACGCATCCGTGGCCCCGGCGGCCCCCGGCCCGGCGCAGGACGCCACCGGCGGCCCTGCCGGGCCTGCGGGGCCCGGGGGATCGTGGGTCCCCGAGGGCCAACGCCCGGCGCAGGACGCCACCGACGGCCCCGCCGCTCCCGCGGGGCCGCCCGGATCCGTCGCGTCGGCGGCGTCCGGCCCGGCCCAGGCCGCAGGGCGTGACGCGGAGGTCCTCGCGGATCCGCGGCGCACCGCCGCCCCGCCCCGCCCCGGCAATCTCCGGGCGCGGCTCACCAGTTTCGTCGGGCGGGGTCAGGACATCGTCCAGCTCCGGGACGACCTGTACGGGAGTCGGCTCGTCACCCTTCTCGGGCCCGGCGGGGCCGGGAAGACGCGGCTCTCGCAGGAGGCGGCCGAGCATGCCGCCGACGGCGGGGCGTGGCCGGACGGGGTCTGGCTCGCCGAGCTCGCACCCGTCACCGACCCCGAGGCCGTCACCGAGGCCGTGCTCGGGGCCGTCGGGGCGCGCGAGACGGTGCTGCGCGGCGCGGGCGCGGAGGAGCTGCGCGGCACCGACACCCCGCTCGGACGCCTCGTCGAGCACTGCGCCTCGCGCCGGCTCCTGCTCATCCTGGACAACTGCGAACACGTGGTGGACGCGGCGGCGGCCCTCGCCGAGTCGCTGCTCGCCCGCTGCCCGGGCGTGACGGTCCTCGCCACGAGCCGCGAACCGCTCGGTGTCCCCGGGGAGTTCCTGCGCCCCGTGGAGCCGCTGTCGCCCGAGAGCGCGCTGCGTCTGCTCGGGGAGCGCGGGGCCGCGGCCCGGGCCGGCTTCACCCCCGGCGACGACCCCGGGGCATGCGCCGAGATCTGCCGGCGCCTCGACGGCCTCCCGCTCGCGATCGAGCTGGCGGCGGCGCGGCTGCGACTGCTGACACCACGCCAGATCGCCGACCGCCTCGACGACCGCTTCCATCTCCTCACCTCGGGAGCCCGTACCGTCCTGCCCCGCCAGCAGACCCTCCGCGCGGTGGTCGACTGGTCCTGGGACCTGCTCGACGCGCCCGAACGGGCCGTCCTGCGCCGCCTGTCGGCCTTCACGGGCGGCTGCGACCTGGAGGCGGCGGAGGCGGTGTGCGGCACCACCCCGGACGACATCCTCGACCTCCTCGGGTCGCTCGTCGACAAGTCGCTGGTCGTCGCCGCGCCCGCCGACGACGGGACGATGCGCTACCGCCTCCTGGAGACCGTCGCCGAGTACACCGGCGAGCGGCTCGACGAGGCGGAGGAGCGGGCGGAGGTCGAGCGGCGCCATCTCGTCCACTACCGCGAACTCGCCCGCCTCACGGACCCCGAGCTCCGGGGCAGCGGCCAGCTCCGCGCCATGACCTGGTTCCGGACCGAGTACGAGAACCTGCGCACCGCCCTGCGCCACGCCGTCGCCGCCCGGGACGAGCACGAGGCGCTCCTGCTCGTCCATTCCCTCCTCTGGTACTGGCAGATGCGCGACCTGCGCGCCGACGCCCTGCACTGGTCCGAGGCCGCCGCCGCCCTCGGGCCCGACCCCTTCGCGCCGCCCGCCGCCCCCGTCGTACCGCTCCACGAGCCCTGCACCGCCACGCCCCCGCCGCTGAGCGAGGAGCAACTGTGGGAGGCCCGGCGCGGGGTGCGGCTGATCGGGCTCCTCAACATGGACCACATGACGGGCGACTGGACCACGCCCGAGGGGATCGAACGGCTCAAGCGGATCACCGCCGTCTACCGGCCCGGGCTCCCGCAGACCTGCCGACTCCCCGGCTCCTTCGCCGTCTTCGCCGTCATCATCATCGGCGAGGCGGGCAGGATGCGGGAGCTGCTGGACGCCACCGTCGACGCCTGTCGCCGCTTCCGCTACGACTGGGAACTCGCCAACGCCCTCACGCTCCGCGCCAACATGCTGGCCAACCGGGTGGACTGGGCCGGTGCCGCGGCCGACGACGCCGACGAGAGCCTGGAGATCTTCGTCCGCCTCGGCGACTCCTGGGGAACGGCCGAGGCCCTCTCCGCGCGCGGAGAGGCCCGCGAGCGGCAGCTTCGCTTCGAGGGTGCGGCCGAGGACTTCGTCGCCGCCATCGGATACGCCGAGCGGATCGGCGCCCAGTCCCAGATGGCGCTGTTGCGCGCCCGGTACGCCGACATGCTCTCGCTGACCGGTCGAGCCGAGGAGGCGGAGGAGATCCTGCGCGAGGTCGTGGCGGCTGTTGAGAACCGCGGACACGAACCGACGCTCGCCGCCCGGCTGTTCCTGGCCATGCTGCTCGGCCGCACCGGCCGCACCGCCGAGGCCCGCGCGCTCCTCACCGCGCTCCTGGACGACTTCAGCTCCGAGACGCTGTCGATCTTCGGCGGGTTCACTCTCGGCGGCCTCGGCTGGCTGGACAACCTCGACGGTCGGTACGCCTCGGCGCTCGCCCACTCCAGGAAGGCTCTCGAACGCTCCCTGGGCACCCTGTCGATGGTCGTCGCCCCCCAGATGCCCGCCATCCACCTGATCACCGCCGCCTGGGCCCTGGCCGGGCTCGGCGGCCCCGGCGCGGCGCTCGGCGCCCGGCTCATCGGGGCGCACGAGGGCCTGCTCCCGAAGGCCCATCTGCTCTCGCCGCCCGAGCGCGACAACCTGGAGCGCGCCACGGAACTGGCCCGCTCCGTGCTCGGCGACGAGGCGTTCGAGGCCGCGTACGCGGAGGGCGACGGCCTCTCCTGGGAGGAGGCCGCCGCCCTGCTCGAACGCGCCGACGCGATCCAGGGGCGCGTCGAGTCCTGAACCCGTCCTGAACCCCCGTACGGATCAGGTCTTCTTGCGGAACTTGGCGACCGCGAGCGGTGCCGTCACGGCCGTGATCACCACGGCCCAGCCGAGCGTCATCCACACCGAGTCGCCGACCGGGGTGCCGTTGATCATGGCACGGGCGGCGTCGGCGAGGTTCGACAGCGGGTTGTAGTCGGTGAAGGTCTCCAGCCAGCCGGGCATCGAGGTCGGCGGGGCGAAGATCGAGGAGCCGAACTGCAGCGGCATCAGAACGATCATGGCCATTCCCTGGACGGCCTGGGCCGTCTTCATCGCGAGACCGAGCAGGATGAAGATCCACATCAGCGAGGCGCCGAAGACCATGGACAGACCGATGGCGGCGAAGAGGTCCAGGATCGAGCCCTTGATCTCCAGGCCCAGCAGGAAGCCCATGCCGAGGAGGATCGCGGTGGCGATCAGCATCCGGCCGATCTCGACGACGATCTTCGCGATCAGGACGGAGGACCGGGCGATCGGCATCGTCCGGAACCGGTCCATGACCCCCTTCTTGAAGTCGTCGTTGATGCCCGTGCCGACGGCCATCGCGATGTTCATGCCCATCATCGCCATCAGGCCGGGGACCACGTAGTTCACGTACGCGTCGTTGTTGCCCTTGCCGGAGATCGCGCCGCCGAAGACGTACACGAAGAGCAGCACGAAGATGATCGGCATCAGGACGACGTCGAACATCGACTCCGGGTCCTGCTTGATCTGCAGTGCGTTCCGCCGGGCCAGGGCGCCGATGTGGCGGAGGTTGGCGCGCAGGCCGATCCGGCCCTCGCCGCCGGGCGCCGTGCGCACCGGGGCAGGACCCGGTGCGTCGACGGGAGCCTTGGTGAGCTGTGTGGTCGTCGTGGTGCTCACGCGGCGACCTCCTCGAGGGTCGTGTCGGAAACGGTCGTCTTCTCGCCCGTGATGGCGAGGAAGACCTCGTCCAGGCTGGGCAGGTGCGTGCCGATGTGGGCGATGCCGTACCCGCGCGCGCCCAGCAGGCCCACGACGGCGGTCAGCTGCTCGTCGCTCAGGATCGGGACGTAGAGCACGCCCTCGTCGGGGACGACGGTCGAGCCGGCGATGCCGTCCAGGCCCGACTCGCGCAGCGCGGCGGCCATCGCGGGCAGGTCGGCCGGGTCCACCGGGCGGATCGTGAGCGTGCGGCCGCCGACGCGGGCCTTGAGCTCGTCGACCTTGCCGTTGGCGATGACCTTGCCGCGGTCGATGACGGTCAGCTCGCTCGCGAGCTGCTCCGCCTCCTCCATGTACTGCGTGGTCAGCAGCACGGTCACGCCCTCGGCGACCATCCTCTTGACCTCGTCCCAGACCTCGTTGCGGGTGCGCGGGTCGAGGCCGGTGGTGGGTTCGTCCAGGTAGAGGACGGCGGGCTGCCCGATCATCGAGGCGGCGAGGTCGAGCCGCCGGCGCATTCCGCCGGAGTACTGCATCGCGGGCCGCTTGGCGGCCTCGGTGAGCGAGAACCGCTCCAGGAGGTCGTCGGCGCGGCGCCGGGCGTCCTTGCGGGAGAGGTCGAGCAGCCGCCCGATCATGTAGAGGTTCTCCCAGCCGGAGAGCTTCTCGTCGACCGAGGCGTACTGGCCGGTGAGGCCGATCGTGCGGCGGAGCTGGCGGGGCTGCTTCACCACGTCGTAGCCGGCGACGGTGGCGGTCCCGGAGTCCGGGACGATGAGCGTGGACAGGCAGCGGACGAGGGTGGTCTTGCCCGCCCCGTTCGGGCCGAGCACGCCGAGGACCGTGCCCTCCCGGACGTCGAGGTCGACCCCGTCGAGGGCCTTCGTCTCGCCGTAGTGCTTCACGAGGCCTCGTACCTCGACGGCGTTGTGTGCGGATCGCGTCATGCCCTCATGAGAGCAGCCGCCACCGACAACGCACCGACAGAAGGCCGACAGGGGACCGACGGCCCGCCGACGAACACGACGGCGGGCTGTCGGCACGAGACCGGACGCGGGTCACGCGCTCCTCACTCGCGACCCGCGTCCAGTGCCGGCGGACCGGACCAGGACCTAGTGGAAGGTGTGCTCCTCGGCGGGGAACGCCCCGCCGGTGACGTCCTCCGCGAAGGCGCGCGCGGCGTCGCCGAGCGTCTCGCGGAGGTTGGCGTACTGCTTGGTGAAGCGCGGGACCTTGCCGCCGGTCAGACCGGCCATGTCGGTCCACACGAGGACCTGGGCGTCGGTGTGCGGGCCGGCGCCGATCCCGATGGTCGGGATGTGCAGCGAGCGCGTGACCTCGGCGGCCAGCTCGGCCGGGACGAGCTCCAGGACGACGGCGAAGGCGCCCGCGTCCTGGGCCGCCTTGGCGTCGCTGAGCAGCCGGTGCGCGGCCTCGTCGGTGCGGCCCTGGACGCGGTACCCCATGGTGTTGACGGACTGCGGGGTGAGGCCCAGGTGGGACATGACCGGGATCCCTGCCTGGACGAGCAGCTCGGTCTGCGGCAGCGAGCGCTCGCCGCCTTCCAGCTTGACCGCGCCGACGCCCGCGTCCTTGACGAGCCGGGTGGCGTTGCGCAGGGCCTGGACGGGCCCTTCCTGGTACGAACCGAAGGGGAGGTCGCCGACGACGAGGGCGCGCTTGGTGCCCCGTACGACGGCGGCCGACAGGAGGGTCATCTCGTCCATCGTGACGGGCACGGTGGTGTCGTAACCGAGGTGACAGTTGCCCATGGAGTCGCCGACGAGCACGACCGGGATTCCGGCCTCGTCGAAGACGGACGCGGTCATCGCGTCGTAGGCGGTGAGCATGGGCCACTTCTCGCCGCGAGCCTTGGCCGCGGTGATGTCGTGGACGGAGATACGGCGCGTGCCCTTGCCTCCGTACAGCGCCTTGCTGCTGTCGGGGGACTGCTTCGGGGCAGGCTGAAGCGTCATGGTGAACGGCTCCTTCGTCATCTCGAGGCGCCCTGACGGCGTCCCCGGACCACATCCATGGTGGCACCTCGCGCCACGGCGCGGAAAGAGGGCCGGAGTGGTCCTGTTCACACCGCCGTGACGGTGGAAGGCGGCCGGGGACGGGCACGCCCGCGGGGTGTTCGGCCACGTACGTGCGAATGTGCGCGTTCTGTCACAGCCACCCGCCCTCACGCCACCTGCAGGAACCCGCCGCGCCGCTGTGTCGTCCCCCGTGGCAGTACGGCAGGCCCGGCATCACCTAGTGTCGACGTCGGGTCACAGAGCAAGGCAGTGAGGACTGAGCAATGGCGCGGGTGGACATGGCGGAGACCGAGAACGGCGGCGCGGGGGACGAGCGCTCCCGGCCCCGGTTCCGGGCGGCGCTCGACCGCTGGCGCGGCGACCGGGGCATCTGGCGCCGCGGGATCCTCCTGGCCGTCTGCGCGGTGCTGCTCACCTTGCTGATGGTGTTCCACGCCGAGATCCCCAACCGGATCGGCAACCTGGGCAGCCTCACCGAGACCTTCCTGCCCTGGCTGGGCGTGCTCGTGCCGGTCCTGCTCGTGTTCGCGCTGCTGCGGCGCTCGGCCACCGCGCTGATCGCCTTGCTCCTGCCGACCGTGGTCTGGGTCAACCTCTTCGGGGGGCTCATCACCGACAAGTCCGGCGCGGGCGGCGATCTCACCGTGGCCACCCACAACGTGAACGCCGACAACCCCGACCCGGAGGGGACCGCCCGGCAGATCGCCGCGTCCGGCGCGGACGTGGTGGCCCTGGAGGAGCTCAAGGGCGACATGGTCCCGGTGTACGAGAGCGGCCTGGCGAGCACGTACAAGTACCACTCCGTGCAGGGCACGGTCGGGCTGTGGAGCAAGTACCCGCTGAGCGATCCGCAGCCGGTGGACACCGGCATGGGCTGGACCCGCGCCATGCGCGCCACCGTCGCCACGCCGAAGGGCGACGCGCGGGTGTACGTCGCCCACCTCCCGTCCGTACGGGTCAAGATGAACGCGGGCTTCACCGCCAACCAGCGCGACAACAGCGCGAACCTGCTGGGCGAGGCCATCGCCTCCGACCGGCTGAAGCGGATCATCCTGCTCGGCGACCTCAACGGCACCATGAACGACCGCGCGCTCAACGCCGTCACCGCGCAGATGCGCTCCACCCAGGGCGCGTCGGGCGACGGCTTCGGCTTCAGCTGGCCGGCCTCGTTCCCGATGGCGCGGATCGACCAGATCCTGGTGAAGGGCGTGGAGCCGGTCTCCTCGTGGACGCTGCCGGAGACCATGAGCGACCATCTGCCGATCGCGGCGCGCGTACGGCTCTGACGCCCGGCCCCGGCGCCCGGGGCCCCGTGCCGGGCCCTCGGCCCCCGCGCCCGGTTCCGAACCGAGCGCCGGTCGAAACCCCCTCTTCACCTGGGGGGAGTCCGGCGGGAACATTCCACCTGAGAGTATTTGTTCAGTCGAAGAACTATTCGTCTGGAAAGGCTCTCCCCATGCCCCTGGCGCTGCTCGCGCTCGCCGTCTCCGCCTTCGGCATCGGCACCACCGAGTTCGTGATGATGGGCCTGCTGCCCAACGTCGCCGACGACCTCGGCACCTCCGTCCCCACCGCGGGACACCTCGTCTCCGCCTACGCGATCGGCGTCGTCATAGGCGCCCCGCTGCTCACCGCGCTCGGCTCGCGCATCCCGCGCAAGAAGATGCTGCTCCTGCTGATGGCTCTGTTCGTCGTCGGCAACCTGGCCTCCGCGCTCGCCCCCGGCTTCGGCTGGCTGATCGGCGGCCGCGTCCTCGCCGGGCTCCCGCACGGCGCGTTCTTCGGCGTCGGCGCCGTCGTCGCCGCGCGGCTCGTGCGCGAGGACCGGCAGGCGCGGGCGGTGGCCACGATGTTCCTCGGGCTCACGGTCGCCAACATCCTCGGCGTACCGGCCGCGACCCTGCTCGGCCAGCACCTCGGCTGGCGGGCCACCTTCCTCGTCGTCACCGTCATCGGCCTGCTGGCCATGGCGGCGCTCGCCCGGCTCGTGCCGTACGTCCCCGTCGACGTGCGGCAGAGCCTGGGGCGCGAGGTGCGCGCGCTCGGCCGCCCGCAGGTGCTGCTCGGCCTGCTCACCGCCGTCTTCGGCTTCGCGGGCGTCTTCGCGGTCTACTCCTACCTCGCCTCGATGACCACCGAGGTGATGGGCTTCGGGGAGTCCTCCGTCACCCTCGTCCTCGCCCTCTTCGGCATCGGCATGACGGCCGGCGCGCTCGCCGCGGGCCCGCTGACCGACCGGGCGCTACGCCCGACGCTGTACGGCTCCCTCGGCGCCCTCGCGCTCGTCCTGGTCGCCTTCCGGTTCACGATCCATGTGCCGTGGCTGGCCCTCGTGACCGTCGTCGTCCTCGGCGCCGTCGGCTTCATGACCACCACCCCGCTCCAGATGCTGGTCATGAACAAGGCCAAGGACGCGCCGACGCTGGCCTCCGCCTCCAACCACTCCGCGTTCAACCTGGCCAACGCGGGCGGCGCCTGGGCGGGCGGCGCGGCCGTCGCCGCCGGCTGGGGCTGGAGCTCCCCGACGCTCGTCGGCGCGGTCCTCGCCGTCGTCGGCCTGGCGATCGCGGCGGTGGCGGGTCTGCTCGACCGGACGCGCACGGCGGAGGGCGCCTCCCGCGTCGTCGCGGGAAGCGCCCCTGCCGTCGAGCGGGCCGTCAGTGGCTCGTCGTCTCCCGCCAGCGGTTCGTGATCGGCAGCCGGCGGTCCTTGCCGAAGCCCTTCGCCGAGATCTTGGTGCCCGGCGGGTACTGGCGCCGCTTGTACTCCGCCGTGTCCACCATCCGCAGCGTCCGCGTCACCAGCTCCTCGTCGAAGCCGGCCGCGACGATGGCGTCCTTGCCCTGGTCGCGGTCGACGTACATCGCGAGGATCCGGTCCAGGACGTCGTAGTCCGGCAGTGAGTCGGTGTCGACCTGCCCCGGGCGCAGCTCGGCGCTCGGGGGCTTGGTGATCGAGCTCTCCGGGATCGGAGGGGTCATGCCCCGCTCCTCGGCCGCCCGGTTGCGCCAGCGCGCCAGCCGGAACACGGTCGACTTGTAGACGTCCTTGATCGGTCCGTACGCGCCGACCGAGTCGCCGTAGAGCGTCGAATACCCCACCGCCAGCTCGGACTTGTTGCCCGGCGCGAGGACGATGTGGCCCTCCTGGTTGGAGATCGCCATCAGCATCGTGCCGCGCAGCCGGGACTGGAGGTTCTCCTCGGCCAGGCCCGTGAGTCCGAGCGCTCCCATGTACGCGTCGAACATCGGCTCGATCGACACCGTACGGAAGTTGAGGCCGGTGCGGCGGGCCAGTTCGGCGGCGTCGCCGCGCGAGTGGTCCGAGGAGTACTTGGACGGCATCGAGACGCCGTACACGTTCTGCGCGCCCACCGCGTCGCAGGCGATCGCGGCGACCAGCGCCGAGTCGATGCCGCCGGAGAGGCCGACGAGGACCGAACGGAAGCCGTTCTTGGCGGCGTACGCGCGCAGGCCGACGACCAGCGCCGAGTACACCTCCTCGTCGTCGTCGAGCCGGTCCGCGTAGCCGCCGGTCAGCTCCGGCTCGTACGCGGGCACCGGCTCCTCGGAGAGGACCACGCGGTCGATCCGCAGCCCGTCGTCCACCACGCCCGTGGGGGCGTCGGGGGAGGCGGCCGGCAGATCGAGGTCGAGGAGCACGCTGCCCTCGGAGAACTGCGGGGCGCGCGCGACGACTTCGCCGCTCGCGTCGACGACGATCGAGTCGCCGTCGAAGACCAGCTCGTCCTGGCCGCCGATCATCGCGAGATAGGCGGTGGTGCAGCCCGCCTCCTGGGCGCGCTTGCGGACCAGTTCGAGCCGGGTGTCGTCCTTGTTCTGCTCGTACGGCGAGGCGTTGATCGACACGAGCAGCCCGGCGCCCGCGCTGCGCGCGGCCGGCACCCGGCCGCCCTCCTGCCACAGGTCCTCGCAGATCGCGAGGGCCACGTCCACGCCGTGGACCCGGACGACGGGCATGGTGTCGCCCTGGACGAAGTAGCGGAACTCGTCGAAGACGCCGTAGTTGGGGAGGTGGTGCTTGGCGAAGCGCAGCACCACCTCGCCGCGGTGCAGCACGGCGGCGGCGTTCTCGGGGGATCCGGCGGGCCGCCCGAGCCGGGGCTCGGCGCGGTCCGAACGGTCGAGATAGCCGACGATCACGGGCAGCTCCCCGAAACCTGCCGCGTCGAGGCGCCGGGCGAGCGCCCGCAGGGCGTCCCGGGACGCCTCGACGAAGGACGAGCGCAGCGCGAGGTCCTCGACGGGGTAGCCGGTCAGCACCATCTCGGGGAACGCGACCAGATGCGCGCCCTGCTCGGCGGAGTGCCGGGTCCAGTGGACGATCGCCTCGGCGTTCCCGGCGAGATCGCCGACGGTCGAGTCGATCTGATTCAGAGCGAGGCGTAGTTGAGGCACGCGCCCAGTGTAATCGTCAGACCGACGCTATGTCCTGGTGACGCCTAGGGCCGTTGAGGCCATGTCCCTATGGACCGGGGGTCGGCCGCCCGGAGGCCCGTGGCCAGTGGCCCGGTGGTCCGGTGCGGTCCGTGCGGTCCGTGCGGTCCGGTGCCCCCGTGGCCCGGGGGTGCGGTCCGGTGCGCCGCCCGGCTCGGCGTGCCCGGCAGTCCGCCGGCCCCGGCGGTCCGATGGCCCCGACGGCCGGCGTGGCCCGGCGGTCCGGTATGCGGGACACCGGGATCGGCCGGGCGTCCGACTACTTCGTCGGGCCGACCCAGATCGCGTCCTCGTGCTCGAGGATCGTCGGGCTCAGCTCGACCTGCAGCTCCCCGTCCGCCTTCGGCGAGACCGAGAACGCGAACTTGGCCTTGGCCTGCTTGCCGGGGAGCACGTTGCCCCGGAACATCTCCGTCGCGTTGCTGCCGTCGAAGACCGGCTCGGCCCGCGCGCCCTCCGCGTCGGTCGCGTCCACCAGGGCGCCGGAGACGTCGAGGGTCTCCTTGCTGCCGTTGACGATCGTGACCGTCACCTGGAACGCGCTGTTGCCCTTGGTGTGCCCGGCGGCGAACTGGTCGGGCTCGTAGGCCCGCGGCTTGGAGACGGTCACCTTGATCCCGTCCTCGTACGCGAAGGTCTGACCGAACTTCAGCGCCGCCGGGGCGGTCTCGGTCGGCTCGGGCTCCGGCGTCTCCCAGGGGTCCGTGGTGGGAGCGGCGGTGGCCTTCTCCTGGTTCGCGATCTCCTTGTCGATCTCGTCCGCGATGTCCTTCACCGCCGTGACGGTGACGATCAGCGACAGGATCGACAGGACGATGGCCATCGAGCCGAGAACGAGGCCCGACAGGGCGACGCCCTTGTTCGTCGCCTGCCCTGAGCGGACCCGGCTGTGGCCGATGATGCCGAATATCAGGCCCAGGATGCCGAGGATCGTGCCGAGCCAGAAGAGGAACGGGATGACCGCGAAGAACACGCCGACGACGCCGACGACCAGACCGGCGACCCCGAGACCGTTGCGCGGCTGCTGGAACGGCGGCTGCGGAGGCATCCCGGGCATATTGACCGGCGGCGGGCCCCAGGAGCCCTGGCCGGGGGTGTTCGTGGGCATGGTCATGCGCATCCTCCGAGGTGGCTGAGGGTTTGACGGTAAGCCAGCCGATTATGGAGGAGCCACGTATTTTGTGTGCAACCCGTGCCCATGGGTGGGGAGTCGCCGACGTGCGAGGCGACCGCACCCCGCCGACCATGGGCTCATGACGACCAGTGAGCACCGCGAATCCGGCCGGATCCACCCCGATCGCCGGGACGAGAAGGCGTCCGAATAGCATCTCGTACCACTATGTCCAGAAGCCGTACGCGACCGGTCGCCGCCCTCCTGCTGGCGCTGGGCGCCCTCGCGTACACCGCCTGGGTCCTCGAAGTCGTCGTCCGGACCGGGCTCGACCCGATACGGACGTACGTCTCCGAACTCGCCGCCGCCGACCAGCCGCTCGGCGGGCTGTTCCGCGCGACCGACCTCGTCGCCGGGCTCCTCGTCCTCGCCGGGGCCCTCACCGCCCTCGCGCTCCCCGGCCGCCGCCCCTGGACCGTCACCGGCTGGCTCGCCCTCGCCCTCTTCGGCGCCGCCACCGCCGTCGACTCCCGGCTGCCGCTCAGCTGCACGCCCACCGCCGACCCGGAGTGCGCCGCGCGCGAGACCGCGGGACTCGTCCCGGCCACCCACACGGCGCATGCCGTCAGCTCCGGCCTCGCCATGACGGGCGCCCTTGTCGCCATGCTCGCCCTGACGTTCGCCGCCCGCCGCTACCGGATCTGGCGGCCCCTCGCCCGCACCGGGCCCCTCGTCGTCGTCCTCGAACTGGCCGCCACCGTCTGGACCCTGGCCGCCGTCGTCGCCTTCGAGGCCGGCAAGGGCACCTTCTCGCTGGGGGCCGGCCAGCGGCTGCAGGTCCTGCTCGTGGCAGTCTGGCTCGCGATACTCGCCGTCTCCGTGGCCAGGGAGAGAGCTTGAGCATGTTCGTACGGGTCGGGGGCGTGGCCCACCACGTCGTCGTCGAGGGCAGCGGACCCGTCTGCGTGCTGAGCGCCGGCCTCGGCATGAGCTGGTTCGACTGGGACCCGGTCGTCCCGCTGCTGACCCCGCACCGCACGGTCGTCCGCTTCGACCGCCCCGGCCACGGACTCTCCGCCCCGGCCGCCGTCCCACCCAGCGCCACGGGCGAGGCCCACCGCATCGCCGGACTGCTGGACGCGCTCGGCCACCCGGAGCCCGTCACCGTCGTCGGGCACTCCATCGCCGGGTTCCACGCCGAGGCCTTCGCCCGGCTCCACCCGGACCGCACCGCCGGGATCGTGCTCGTCGACTCCTCCGTCGAGGAACACGCCCGTACCCCCGCCGCGCCGGCCCTGCGCACCGCCGCCGCCCGCGGCCTGGGCACGCTCCTCTCGGCCGTCGGAGCCCCGGCCGCCCTCGGCCCGGCCGTCCGCCGCGCCACCGTACGGCTCTCCCGCGCCACCGGCGGGGACCCGGCCTCCGCCGGACTCGTACGCCGCTGCTACGCCACCTCACGCGTCATGCACGGCACGCTCCTGGAGAACACCCACTACCGCGCGGTCGCCGCCGAACTCCTCGCCCTGCGCGAGCGGCACCCGCTCCCGCCCTGCCTCCCCGTCACCGTCCTCGCGGCCCCGGACGGCTCCGCCCGCTGGGCGCGGCGGCAACGCGCGCTGGCCCGCCGGCTCGACGCCCGCTACGAGGCGGTCGAGCCGTCGGGCCACCTGATGATGCTGGACCGCCCCGACGCGGTGGCCCGGGCGGTGCTGCGCCACGGTCCCGGTCAGCGGGACGCGTAGACGCTCGCGCAGAACTCCTTGATCTGCTCGTCGTCCAGATGCTGCGCCAGATCCGCCTCGCTGATCATGCCCACCAGGCGCTTGTTCTCGATGACCGGGAGGCGCTTGATCTGGTGGCCCGTCATCTCGTGGAGTACCTCGCCCACGTCCGAACCCGCCTCGATCCAGCGCGGGGTGCCGTGCGCCATCTCTCCGCAGGTGACCTTCGCCGGGTCGTGGCCCATGGCCACGCAGCCGACGACTATGTCGCGGTCCGTGATGATGCCGCACAGCCGCTCGTTCTCGTCGGCGATGGGCAGCGCGCCCACATTGAGGTCGCGCATCAGCTGTGCCGCGCGGTCGAGAGTTTCGTGCCGGGGGATCCACTGGGCCCCGGGGTGCATGATGTCCTTCGCCGTGGTCATGGGGTGCGTACCTCCGTAAGAACGTCGTCGTACGTACGTCCCCGAGCGTCAACCATTGTCCGCGTACGCGGCGGCCCCCGCGACCGGGGGGGTCACGGGGGCCGACCGGGGCCGTGCTCAGGCGCGCGGCTTCGCGCCCCGCGCCTTCAGCAGGTCCGCCATGAGCGCGATCTCGGACTCCTGGGCGTCGACCATGCCCTGCGCGAGGTTCCGCTCGATCTCCACGGAGCACTTCTCCACGCAGCCCTGGGCCATGTGGACGCCGCCCTTGTGGTGGTCGGTCATCAGCTGGAGGTAGAGGATCTCCGCCTCCTTGCCGCTGGCCTTGCGCAGCTGCTCCAGCTCGGTCTTCGTCGCCATGCCCGGCATCAGCGCCCCGTCGAGGGGACCGGTGTCGCCGTGCCCGCCCATGCCCATCCAGGCCATCGGCTCGGTCCCCGACTCGACCTTCGGCAGGCCCCACATGTCCAGCCAGCCCAGCATCATGCCGCGCTGGTTGGCCTGGGTGTTGGCGATGTCGTACGCCAGCCGGCGCACCTCCTCGTCCTGGGTGCGGTCCCGGACGATGAACGACATCTCGACGGCCTGCTGGTGGTGGACCGACATGTCACGGGCGAAGCCCGCGTCCGCCGAAGCCGACACGGGGGTCGCCGGCGCCTCCTCGCGCTGCGCGGAGGCGACCGTGACGGCGCCCCCGGCGAAGAGCAGCGCGAGGACGACGGCGGCGATCGACGCCCCGTGCGTACGGGTCAGCTTCACTGGGCGGCCCCGACACCGCCGGTGCAGGCCGCGCCCGGCTCCGGGGTCTGCGGGCCCTGCACGTACTTGGTGAAGAAGGCGTCGACCCGCGGGTCGCTCGCGCTGTCCACGGACACCTGCTTGCCCCAGGCGCTCAGCATGATGGCACCGGGCTGGTCGTCGACCGGGCTCATCAGCGAGTACGGGGTCTTGCCGACCTTCTCGGCCAGCTTCTTCACATCGGCTTCCGAGGCCTTCTTGTTGTACGTGACCCAGACCGCGCCGTGCTCCAGCGAGTGCACGGCGTTCATGTCGGCGATCTTCGTCGTGTAGACGTCGCCGTCGCAGTTCTGCCAGACCTGGTCGTGGTCACCGCCGACCGGCGGCTTCATCTCGTAGGCGACCGGGGTGGTCACGTGGTTGCGGCCGAGCTTCTTGGCGTCCCAGGACTTCTCGTCCTTGATGGGGGCCTTGGCGGCGGCCTCCTGCTGCTCCTTCTTCTCGGACTGCTGGTTGAGCACGTAGCCGCCGAAGCCGACGAGGCTGAGGACGACCACGGTGGAGACGCCGATGGTGATGAAGCGGTTGCGGCGCTCGCGGGCCTGCTCGGCGCGGCGCATCTCCTCTATTCGGGCGCGGCGGTCGGCGTTGGCGGAGCGGTTGGCGGCCATGGTGATGTCGTCCTTCTCGGATGTGGGGTGGCGTGGGGGCGTGAGCCGTGGGTCGGAGTGGATGCGGCCCGTCGGCTATGTCCGCAGTACTTGAAGGACGTGCAGGTCCGGCGCGCGGGGCTGCGCGTCGACGCGGGGCGCCCGGCCGGCGTCGTACGACGGTCCGAGGCGCGGGAACCGGCCCTCCGCCTGGGGCGGGGGGTCGAGCGGCGGCGCGGTGAGCACCGCCGGGCTGAGCGAGGGGAACAGGGAGCAGTCGCCGCGGTCGTACGGGCAGACGTACTCGTCGGCACCCGTGGTCCGCTGGTGGTGCGCCTGCGCCGGCCCGTCGTGGGCGGCCACGGCGTCGCCGGCACCCAGACAGACGAAGAGCGCGGCGAGGAGCGTCGCCACGGCACTCACCAGTGCCATGGGACGCGCGCGCCGGGACAGGCGTACGAGTGGAGTGCCCCCCATGGGCGGAGATCGTAGTGGCCCGAGCGGCCGGAGGGGACAGGCGGGGGGAACGTAGCGGGAACAGACGCACGGAATCGGGCGGTCCCCCGTTACCTGTGTCACACCCGAGCAGGCACTATGGGTGTGCAACGTGCGCGAAACCATGTGGTGGGATGCTCAGGTGCCCCCCGATGTGCCCGAGGCGGTGGGAACAGGCGGCCTGACCAGCAAAGATGGGTGTGGAAATGGACAAGCAGCAGGAATTCGTGCTCCGGACGCTCGAGGAGCGCGACATCCGGTTCGTGCGGCTGTGGTTCACCGACGTCCTCGGCTTCCTGAAGTCGGTGGCCGTGGCGCCCGCCGAGCTTGAGCAGGCGTTCGACGAGGGCATCGGCTTCGACGGCTCCGCCATCGAGGGCTTCGCCCGTGTATACGAATCCGACATGATCGCCAAGCCGGATCCGGGCACCTTCCAGATCCTGCCGTGGCGCGCGGAGGCCCCGGGCACCGCCCGGATGTTCTGCGACATCCTCATGCCGGACGGCTCCCCGTCCTTCGCGGACCCGCGGTACGTCCTGAAGCGCATCCTGGCCAAGACCTCGGACCTCGGCTTCACCTTCTACACGCACCCCGAGATCGAGTTCTTCCTGCTGAAGGACAAGCCGCTGGACGGCACGAAGCCCACCCCCGCCGACAACTCGGGCTACTTCGACCACACCCCGCAGAACGTGGGCATGGACTTCCGCCGCCAGGCCATCACCATGCTGGAGTCGATGGGCATCTCGGTGGAGTTCTCCCACCACGAGGGCGCCCCGGGCCAGCAGGAGATCGACCTGCGCTACGCCGACGCGCTCTCCACGGCCGACAACATCATGACCTTCCGCCTGGTCATGAAGCAGGTCGCGCTGGAGCAGGGCGTGCAGGCCACGTTCATGCCGAAGCCGTTCTCGGAGTACCCGGGCTCGGGCATGCACACCCACCTCTCGCTCTTCGAGGGCGACCGCAACGCGTTCTACGAGTCGGGCGCGGAGTACCAGCTCTCCAAGGTGGGCCGCTCCTTCATCGCCGGCCTGCTCAAGCACGCCGCCGAGATCTCGGCCGTCACCAACCAGTGGGTCAACTCCTACAAGCGCATCTGGGGCGGCTCGGCCCGCAGCGCGGGCGCGGGCGGAGAGGCCCCCTCGTACATCTGCTGGGGCCACAACAACCGCTCGGCCCTGATCCGCGTTCCGATGTACAAGCCGGGCAAGACGGGTTCGTCGCGGGTCGAGGTCCGCTCCATCGACTCCGGTGCCAACCCCTACCTGACCTACGCGGTCCTCCTCGCGGCGGGCCTCAAGGGCATCGAAGAGGGCTACGAACTCCCGGCCGGCGCGGACGACGACGTCTGGGCCCTCTCGGACGCGGAACGCCGCGCGATGGGCATCGAGCCGCTGCCGCAGAACCTGGGCGAGGCGATCGCCCTGATGGAGAAGAGCGAGCTGGTCGCCGAGACGCTGGGCGAGCACGTCTTCGACTTCTTCCTGCGCAACAAGAAGCAGGAGTGGGAGGAGTACCGCTCCGAGGTCACCGCCTTCGAGCTGCGGAAGAACCTGCCGGTGCTGTAGGCGCAGGTCAGAGGGGGTAGGGCCCCGGGTTCACGATCAGGGCCGACGGCTGACTGCCGCCGGCCCTGAGCCGCCTCACTGGCTCTGGGCCGTCTCTGGGCCGTCGGGCGTCGAACCGGTGCCCTCGTAGAGCCCGTCCACGGCCCGTCGGGCCCGTCCGTCGCTGCTCGGCATGAGGTGCGTGTAGACCCGGAGTGTGAAACCCGGGTCGCCGTGGCCCAGGTACGTGCTGAGTGCCTTGATGTTCTCGTCGGCGTCCAGGAGGACGGACGCGTAGAAGTGCCTCAGGGCGTGCATCCCGTGCTCGCGGGCCGCCTGGTGCCGCTCGCCCTCCTCGGGCTCCGGAATGACGCCGGCCTGGACGAGGGCGAGCTTCCACACGCGAGTGTTGAAGTCGGTCCGCCGCACGGCGCCGCCGCCCCTGAGAGAGAAGAAGAGCCGTTTGGTGACGAGCGGCCCGTCGGGCTTCAACCACGGTAGGGAAACGTCGACCGGTGGAAACTCCTCGGCGTGCTGGCGGAGAACCCGAGCGATCTGGCGGGGGAGCGGGACGTCCCGCTCCTTTCCGCGCTTCGGCGGTCCGAACACCAGGTGACCGTTGACCACCTTCACCTGGTTGGCTACGTGAAGCCAGCCGGTGTCGAACCGGACGTGTTCCTCGGCGAGACCGAAGATCTCCCCTTGCCGGAGGCCGCAGCCGCCCCCGAGGTCGACCATCGTCTGGTACCGCTTCGGGAGCGCGGACCGCACCGCGAACAGCCGCTCCGGGGTCCACGCTTCACCCGAGGCGGCACCGGCGCTGGCGGTCGCACCGAGCGGGACTTGCACGGATTCTTGGCAAGGAGCTCGTCATCCACAGCCGCGGCGAGAACGGCTGACACGCTCGCGAAGATGACGCGCCGGTAGGAGGACACGGGCAGCGCTGTCTCCAGCTCCTTCACCCATTCCCTGATGTGCTCGGGCCGGAACGAGTCGAGTGGCCGCGTTCCGATGTACGGGAAGGCGTGACGGCGGAGCTGCACGTTTACCGCCGTGCGCGTGGTCGGGTCGGTCGTCTGGGAGGCGAGCCACTTCTCGCCGTACTCCCGGAACGTGGTCCGGCCGGCGGCGGGGTCGATGTACTGGCGCCGGGACATGTCGGCCTCGATGTGGGCGAGCCACTGGGCGGCGAGGCGCTTTTGCTTGTCGGGGAAGCTCTTGGACTTCTCGGTGCCGTCTGGGCCGATGTAACGGGCCCGGTAGCGGAGACCGAGTCCGTAGCGGTCGGCCTTGACCTGGCGGGACTTTCCGTCGGGGCCGGTCTCGGCCTTGTACCAGCGGTCTTGGATGTGGCCTGCCATCAGGGGCTGCGGTCCTTTCGGGTGCGAGAAAGCTCGTGGCGCTCCGGTGGGGAGCGCCACGAGCTGAGGTGGGGATCAGGCGGCGGCGTCGAGGTCGCTCTGCTGGACGACCCACGCCTGGACGGCTTCGGGGTCGTAGCGGACGTGGCGGCCGACTCGGAATCCGGGTGGGCCGGTGCGCTGCTTGCGCCAGTGGTAGACGGTCTCGATCGGGATGGAGAACATCGCGGCGATGTCCTCGGGGGTGAGGTAGCGGTCGGGCAGGCCAGCTCGGAGCGTGGTGCGAGGGTCGGATGTGGGCGGCACTGGGTTGGTCCTCCAGGAGTTGGCGTGACGTTGGCTCTCCTGCCTCGGGTGTCGGCGTCTGTCCGAGGTGGGAATTTCTGCGTCATTGCGTCATCTGCGTCTTTCGCGCGTCTGACCTGCGATTTCGTATGACGCAGGGGCCGGATCGTGTGTCATCGGCACGTCACTGCGTCCGTCACCGGGTGACGCGGGATGACGCAGAGACTGGCTCCTGCGTCATCGCTATAGCCACAGGTCACGGGCCGTATGCGGTGCCGTCGTGACGCAGTGACGCAACGCTTCCCTTCTTAGGAAAAAAGGGGGGTGGTGTCTGTGGTTGTGCGTGCCTGAGGGCGTGAAGAGGGGAGCCGCTTCGCGGCGCGTCCCTTGGGCGGCGGCGAGCCGCCGAACAGCAAGAGGAGCACCCCTGGCCCGGGCGCGGCGTGCTCCTCTTGCCTGTGCGTGAGCCGAGGCGGCTCCGGTCAGAACATCGGGACCGGCTGCTCCGGGGCCGGGGCGGCGCCTCGGGTCAGCTCGATGTAGCGGGCGGCTCCAGTGCGGCCCCAGTCGACGAGGACCCCGCGTGCGGCAAGCGTCGGCTGGAGCCGCTTGAGCCGGTCGGAGAGGACTTTGCCGGTGGTGGGCCAGCCCTTCGGCAGAGGGCGGCATTCCTCGCCGCTGTAGAGGCCGGTGAGCGCATGCAGCCACTCCGAGGAAGTCATCCGCACTTCCGCGCCCGGGTCGAGGCCGGCGGCGTGTTTGAGGACGGTCTGTGCGAGGAGGTCTCCTTCGATGACGTCGTCGTTGAGGTCGTCCAGGCTGGCCCGGTAGGCGTCCAGCGCTCCGAGGCCGGTGGCCGCGTCGAGTTGCGCGCACAGGTGGGCGAAGTCGGCCATCCGCAGGTCGGTAGGGATGTCCGCCTGGGCGGTACGGACCTTGACGGTCAGGTCGAGCAGCGACCCGAGGATCACGGGCAGGGCCGGTTCGTACTCCGCCCACAACTCCGCCTCCGTCCGCCGCACCCGGGGGCGCTCCAGACGGAGCGGGAGGAGACGTTCGGCGAGGTCGGGCCGGATGACGCCAACGTCGATGCCGGTCAGCAGCATCGGGCGGCGGTAGCGAGAGCGGACGACGTCGCCGTCGGTGAACAGGGCGCGCTTGACGCTCTCGGCACCGGTGACGATGCAGCACATGGCGTCGGACAGGTCCGGGGTCATGTGGGAGAGGTTGTCCAGGGCGGTGACCCATCCGGCGGCCACGGCCGCGATCAGGTTCTCCTCATCCTTCGGAGCGCGGCGCAGGTCGCCGCTCATGCCCTCGATGATCCTCAGCAGCATCCGTCCGCCGGTGGACTTGCCCGCGCCTTGGGGGCCGGTGAGGAACGGTGCGGGGACTGGCACGGATGGTCCGAGGCAGCCGATGAGCCAGGCGATGGCCAGGCACTCGGTCATGGCGCTGGCGAAGTTGCACAGCCGCATCAGCAGATCCATTCCCTTGCCGTCGGTGTCCTTGGCCGGCAGGGGCAGTTCCCCGGTGAGCTGGGTGCGCCGCCAGCACACTTCCTGCGGGTCGGGGGTGGTGATGTCCCATCCGGTGGGGTGGATGCGGACGGACTTGCCGTCGTTGCGGCCCAGGTCGAGCCACGTTGCGCCGTCGAAGCCGGGCGCGACGCGGATGTGGACCGGTTGCACGTCCTCGGTCAGCGCCAGTGCCTCGATCAGGTCCAGTGCTTCCTTGAGCGCGGTGCCGTTGAACACGCCGCACCCGTCCCTGAACAGGCCGACCATGAGTTCCTGCCGGTGGCTGCCCGTAGTGCCCTGGGAGCGGATCGGACGGGCGACGGGGTGGCCGTTCTTCTGCGCGTACACGGTGCCGTCCGCGGTGCGGAAGTACCGGAAGTTGGCCTGCGCGTAGTCGGTGATGACCTCACGGGCCGGAGTCTTCTCATCGTCAGCCATCGTCACAGTCCCAACGTCGTACGGGCGTTGGTCCACGCGTCCGTGCAGTGCCGGGGGGATTCCCCTTTGGCCTGCGCGGCGGTGAACAGCCGGTCGATGTGCGCGTCGGTGAGGCAGCCGCACCGGCCGTGGGCGGACAGCACCGCGAGGAACGTCCGGTACACGGTGGTGTGGATCGTGCTGAGGGCTTCGCTGATGCTCTGCTCGGCCATGGCGATGCCGCGCTCCAGGTAGGCGGGCGAGCGGTACTTGTTCGTGGCACGAACCGTGCACGCGCGGCGCGTGCGGCCCGTCGTCCGAGCCGGCCTGGCATCACACCCTTGGTTTGTGAGGAAGTTCGGGGACGCCGGACGCTTCTCTGAGCGAACATAGAGAGGTGATCCGTCGGCAGTGTCGGGTGGGGGCGCAGATGGCTAAGCAGAGTCTGTCACGGCAGGAGTTGATCCGGAGGCAACGCAAGAGCGGACTGATCGGGCGCCAGGGGGAGCAGGCCGCCTTCAAGGACGCTCTGCAGCAGTCCCCGGAAGAAGCCTCACAGTTCCTCTTCCACATCCATGGCCCAGCGGGCGTGGGCAAGTCCACTTTGGTACGGCAGCTGCAATCGGTTGCCATCGACGCTGGGGCACTCACGGCCTACATCGATGAGTCGACAACCGACGCGGTCGAGGCGATGGAGGCTATCAGCTCACAGTTCAGCCAACACGGCGTTGAGATGAAGAGCTTCGACAAGCTCATGTCCAACTACAGGCAACGCCGACACGAAGCCGCCAGCACGTCCGCGAGCGGAGCACAAAGCGAGACGGCAGGAGCAGACCAAGGATTGGATCAACCGGTCCCGTCGCCGTCCAGCGTGATCGCCTCACAGCTTAGCCTTGCAGGACTGGGTCTAATCCCGGGAGTTGGGGCGTTCACCAGTGCTATGGACCCCAATCAGGTTGCGGCAGGCGCTGATCGGGTCAAGGCGCTATTGAGTACTCGGTTGCGTAGCCATGAGGACGTTCAACTTGTCCTGTCTCCCTTGCAAGGACTCACACCCGTGTTTCTTCAAGGCCTGGCAGATGCTGCGGAGCGTCGGCCCTGGGTGGTGTTGCTCTTCGACACCTATGAGCGCACCGGGCCGATGTTGGATGTGTGGCTCCGGGACATATTGGTCAGTGACAGGTACGGACAACTGCCGGCCAACGTCCTGGTAGTTCTCGCCGGGCAGTCTCGACCGGATTACCGATGCTGGGGCGACTGGCTTGACCTGATCACCGATCTTCAGTTGGAGGTGTTCACCGAGGCGGAGGCACGCCAACTGCTTGCCACCAAGGGAACAACCGATGAAAAGGTCATCCAGGTCATCTTGGAGCTATCCGGTCGGCTGCCCGTTTTGGTCTCGACCCTTGCCGAAGCCCGCCCCTCCAGCGTTGCTGATGTGGGGGACCCAAGCGGCACCGCCGTTGAGCGATTCCTAAGATGGGAGACAAGCCCGGCGCGCCGCGCCGCCGCCTTGGCCTGTGCGCTGCCACAAGAGCTCGACGAGGACATATACCGCACGATCGTGGACGACGGGGAGTCGGGGGCGCAGTTCAGCTGGCTTCAGTCAATGCCCTTCTTCATCAACCGCGTGGGGCGGGGTCATTACCACGAGGTTGTGCGCTCTGCGATGCTCCGCGTGCAACGCCAACAGTCTCCCATGCGCTGGATAGAACAACACTCCCGGCTGGCGGACGCCTTCCAGCAAAGACGACTTCAGCTAGAAGCTGGCCCCCCTCCAGCTGACGGATGGTGGGGGGACGAGCGGTGGCGTAATTACCAATTGCAGGAGACTTACCACCGAATCTGCGCAGATCATCGCGCAGCACTTCCTCGAGCCCTACGCGAGTTGGTCGATGCCCACGATCACGACATCAGCACCATGCGGAGATGGGCCCAGACCCTGATGCGGGCAGGTCAAGACGGCGATGCACCCGCTGTATGTAGGTGGGGAAGTGACCTACTGGCGGCCTTGGAGGGCCCTCGCCCTGGCATCACCGCGCTTACAATGCTACTGACCCGCGGTGGACTTGACGTGTCGGGGAGATGCCTCGCCTACATCCTGCGTGGCTGGGAAAATCGACGCGCTAATGAATACGAGCAAGCGCTAGCAGATTACACCACCGCAATTGAACTCGAACCGGTGGGGCGAGCCTTCCGTGGTCGGGGTGAAGTTAACCGGCTATCGGGCCGATACGAGGAAGCCTTAGCTGACTTCAATCGAGCAATCGAACTCGAGCCTGACGTCGCATGGGCCTTCGAAAGTCGTGGACAGGCTTATCGTGCCACGGGGCGGCAGGACGAAGCCCTAGCCGACCTGACCTTTGCCGTCGAACTTGAGCCTGAAAGCGCTTGGATCACTGCTAGTAGGGGCGAATACTATCGCCTTGCAGGGCGACACGAGGAGGCCATCGCCGACTTCTCTCGAACCGTGGATATTGATCCGGAATCTGGGTGGGCTATCGCCAGTCGCGGGCAGGTATACCATTCCATGGGGCGGCATGAGTTTGCCGTGGTCGACTTCTCTCGGGCCATCGAAATCGACCCCGAATACAGGTGGGCCATTACTAGTCGCGGGCTGACTTACCACGCCATGGGGCGATACGATGAAGCCCTGGCAGATTACTCGCGTGCCATCGAAATCGACCCCGAATACGCATGGGCAGTCGTCAATCGCGGCTTCACGTACCACGCCATGGGCGAGTATGAACAAGCCTTGGCCGACTACTCGCGGGCCATCGAAATCGACCCCGAATACGGGTGGGCCATCACTAGTCGCGGGCTGACTTACCACGCCATGGGGCGATACGATGAAGCCTTGGCAGATTGCTCGCGTGCCATCGAAATCGACCCCGAATATGCATGGGCAGTCGCCAATCGCGGCTTCACGTACCACGCCATGGGCGAGTATGAACAAGCCTTGGCCGACTACTCGCGGGCCATCGAAATCGACCCCGAATACAGGTGGGCCATTACCAATCGAGGTCGGACGTACGAGGAATTGGCTCGGTATGAGGATGCTGCAGCTGACTACTCTCGGGCCATTGAAATCGACCCCGAATATGGATGGGCGATTGCGCAGCGCGGCTACGCTTACCGCCTTGCGGGGCAGTATGGTGAAGCGCTAGTCGACTTTACCAGAGCCATCGAAATCGACCCTGAAAGCTCGTTCGCCATCACAAATCGAGGCGTAACCTATCGAAATTTGGGACGATATGATGAGGCCCTGATCGACCTAAGTCGCACTATTGAGCTCAATCCGGACGCCGGCTGGGGTCACTACGAAATGACGGTGGTGCTCTTCGCGCTGCGAGATCCGGGTCATGAAGTTTACTTCCGTCGGGTACTCGACATTTGCGGCCATTCCAGCGATGTAACCGACCGAGGCAACGTCTTCCTCGCAAATGTCCTAATGTCGGAGTGGCCTGAAGCGGAACGGGCCTTGATTGCCTTCATGGATGCCCAACCTACGAACGGCCAGATCGCCGAGTTGCTTACAGTAATGGGCACTCTGCAATCCGTGGTTCCTCTGCTTGGAGAGCAACTTTCACCTTTCTCCAGTCGGCTAGAGGCGGCGCTCAGGGCGCCGGCGGTAGGGCGCATGACTCCCCGCGGAGCCTCGACACCATGAGCCGGGCGCGTGGCCACTCGTGGACGGTTCCACGTCATCGCACCCGCGCTAGGGCTCTGACCTGGTAGAACGTTAGAGACGCGCGAGGTCTCCGGAGTCGTGCGTACGAACGGCGTCACGATTGCCACCTAAGCCCTGGCGCGACATGCTGGGCCGTCTCTGGGCCGTCCGAAGGCAGCCCAGGGGCACCATGGCCCACCGCTAACCACCGCATCTCGGCTGCTGCCACCTGGGGCAGCAGCAATCGATGGAGGCGAGCTGATGGGCTCGCCACTTCCTGCGCAACAAGAAGCAGGAGTGGGAGGAGTACCGCTCCGAGGTGACCGCCTTCGAGCTGCGGAAGAACCTGCCGGTGCTGTAGGCGCAGGTCAGAGGGGGTAGGGCCCCGGGTTCACGATCAGGGCCGACGGCTGACTGCCGCCGGCCCTGAGTCGTCTCGACCGCCCCTTGCTGCTCCGCACGAGGCGTCTGAGGACTCGGGCGACTGAGCCGAACCCTGCACGGATCGTCAAGCAACCGTGCATCGGTCGCACATTGCAGCCACCCCCGGATGGGTTTAATCGAGCTGGCCAACCGGCGGCGGTCCGCCGTGTACCACGACCGGCGAAGCCTCTTCCGCAACCAGGTCCGGTTCTGGCCCGCACCATCGACGCCTTGTCCACAGGGTTGAAGGGCTCGCGTTGCATTCGCTCGGTTTGGGTGAAAAGCCGATTGTGATCGGCCGTATGAGGGGGATCTTTTCGTGCGCCTGAACATCACCAAGTCCGTCCGCCGTGTCCTGAGTGCCGCCGGCGGTGCCCTGCTCATCTCGATGGCCCTGCCCGCCGGGCCCGCCTCCGCCGCCGACCTGTCCGAGTGGTACTGGCTGGCCAACTGGAACAGCGCCAAGTGTCTGGAAGTGGGCGGTTGGTCCACCGCCAACGGGGCCGGTGTCCACCAGTGGGACTGCCACGACGGAGACAACCAGAAGTGGAGGGGACCCCCTACGGCGCGGGGAGCCTCATCCTCAACCTTCACAGCGGCAAGTGCCTTGAGGTCAAGGGCTGGTCCACCGCCAACGGCGCCCAGATCGGTCAGTGGGACTGCCACGCCGGCGCCAACCAGCAGTGGACCATGCACTACGCGGGCGAATATCTGATGACCCTGGTCAACGTGAACAGCGGCAAGTGCCTGGAGATCGGCGGCTGGCGCACCGACAACGGCGCCCCGGCCACCCAGTGGGACTGCCACAACGGCCTGAACCAGCTCTGGTGGTACTGACCCGCGCTCCGAGGTGACCGTCTTCGAGCCGCGTAAGAACCTGTCGGCGCTGTAGGCGCAGGTCAGCGGGGGTACCTCGCCGAAACGACGGCTCAGGGCCGGCGGCGGTCAGCCGCCGGCCCCGAGTCGTCCCACCGGCTGCTGCACAGTGTTCTCAACCTCTCGACGGCAGCGGTGCTCAGAGACGGGTGACGTACGGCCCGCGACCGGACCGTACGGATCCACTGATCACCGCTCCCGAAGGGACCGATCAACCGATGACGCGCGCCCTGCTCGCCCTGACCGGCGGCCTCGCCGCCATGACCCTCGCCTTCGGACCCGCGCCGGGCCCCTGGGTCACCGAGGAGTTCCCGGCCGGCACCGCCCGGCTGATCGACGCCGAACGCATCGACGCGGACACCATCTGGACGGCGGGCTTCCGCAGATCCGGCGAAGGCAAGCAGCCGCTCCTGCGTCCCGTCCTGTTCGGCCGTGAGGACTCCTCGCGCCGCTGGAAGCGGATACCCACCCCGCTGGACGACGCCCCGACCCGCATCAACGCGATCGGCGCGAGTCCGGAGGGCGACGCCTGGCTCGTGGGCGATGCCGACCAGGGCACCCACACGATCCACACCGCGCACCGTGACGACACCGGCTGGAAGCTTGCGCCCGCGCCCCTGCCCGAGTCCGCGCTGAGCGGCGGTTTCCTGGGCGTGGACGCCGTGGACGAGGACGATGCGTGGGCGGTCGGCTGGACCCAGCCCGACGGTCCGCTCTTCACTTTCCACGGACTGATCGAGCGCTGGGACGGCGAGGCGTGGCGACAGGTGGCGCCACCCGCGCTCGACACCGACTACTGGTCGCTGTGGGGCATCACGGCGATCGCCCCGGACGACGTGTGGGCCGCCGGCGCCATCGGCACGCCGGAAGGACTCCGTCCTCTGCTGCTGCACTACGACGGCACGTCCTGGTCCCGGCAGTCCGCGCCCGAACTCGATTCCCTGGCGGCCGAGTTCACCGCGCTGGCCTCGAACGGGCCGAACGACGTCTGGGCCGTCGGCCGCGTCGAGCGCGGAGCGGACGGCAGGGACCACGGGCTGGTCGCACACTTCGACGGCACCCGGTGGAGCGTGGTCGACGCCCCCGTCGGCCAGGGGCGGCTCTACGGCGTGACCGTCGCACGGGACGGGGTCGCCGTGGTGGGCGACCAGAACGGAACCAAGCCCATCGGGGCGCGACTGCGGTACGGCCGCTGGCAGGCGCTGCGTCTCCCGGAGGTGGGCACCCAGGGCACGGCGGCCTCCGACGTCGTCACCACGGGCCGTTCCCTCACGGTCGTCGGGGTGGCCACGAACGAGCCGGCCGCGGGGGAGGAGGACGCCGGGACGCTTCCCTTCGCGATCAGGGGATTCTGAGCACGCGCCGCGTTCACGGCCGGAGGAGTCGTGGGGCCGCTAGAGTCGCGGCCATGGGGGCAATCGAGATCAAGTTCGACCCGCTGCCGGGCACGTGGTGCCACAGGCCGCTTCAGCAGCGGAGAGCGGTGGCGGCCGAAGCGGTTCCGCAGCCGGTGGCACCGGTTGCGGAACCGGGTGACCCGGGTCGTCGAACCCGTTCCGGAGTCGGCATGAGCACCGGAACCCGGGCCTGTGCGATGGTGGTCCTGTGACCAGCCTGGAGGATCTCGTCCGGCTGCGCCGGGCCCGTGACCTGATGGATCGCGAGTACGCGGAGCCGCTCGACGTGCCCGCGTTGGCACGGGTCGCGCTCATGTCGGCGGGGCACTTCTCCCGGAGCTTCCGGGCCGCCTTCGGCGAGACGCCGTACAGCTACCTGATGACGCGCAGGATCGAGCGGGCCAAGGCGCTGCTGAGGCGCGGGGACCTGTCGGTGACGGAGGTCTGCTTCGAGGTCGGCTGTACGTCGCTGGGGTCGTTCAGCTCACGCTTCACCGAGCTCGTCGGCGAGAGCCCCAGCGCCTACCGGGCCCGCGACCACGGCGACGGCGCCGCCATCCCGGCCTGCATCGCCAAGATCCACACGCGACCGGTCAGGAACGGAGAAGCGAAAGCCGACCCCCGCTCGTAGCGTGAACGCATGGACATCACACTCTCTCAGTGCTTCATCGCCGTCGACGACCACGACAAGGCGCTCGCCTTCTACCGGGACGCCCTCGGCCTGGAAGTGCGTAACGACGTCGGGTTCGAAGGGATGCGCTGGGTGACGCTCGGCGCCCCCTCGCAGCCCGATGTGGACATCGTCCTCGAACCGCCGCTGGCCGACCCGAACGCCTCGCCCGCCGACCGGGAGGCCATGGCGGAGCTGCTCGCGAAGGGCCTGCTGCGCGGTGTCATCTTCCGCACCGCCGACGTCGACGCCACCTTCGAGCGCGTCCGCGCCGCGGGCGGCGAGGTCCTGCAGGAGCCGGTCGACCAGCCGTACGGCGTCCGCGACTGCGCCTTCCGCGACCCGTCCGGGAACATGCTGCGTTTCACCCAGCCCCGCGGGCAGTGAGCCCACCGCCCGCCCACGCGGTGTCTTGATTCACGCCGTTGACGGTCCGTCGGGGGCGACGGAAACTGCCCCGATGAAGATCACCTCGTTCGTCACCGGGCGTCTGCTGCTGCACCCGCTCACCGTTGCCGAGGCCGAGCGGATCGTCGCGCAGGCGCCCGCCGCGGAGGACCGTTGGGCGCCGGGTTATCCGGCCGACGGCGACGTGGCCGGGGCACGTGGATTCCTCGGCGTGTGTGCCGCGCAGGGGGATCCGGGCGTGTTCGGGGCGTACGAGATACGGCGGCGGACGGACGGGGCCGCCGTGGGCGGGATCGGGTTCCACGGGCCGCCGGACGACGAGCGGTTCGTGACCGTCGGGTACGGGCTGATCCCGGACGTACGCGGCCTCGGGTACGCCACCGAGGCGCTGCGGGCCCTGCTCGAACTGGCCCGCGAGCAGGGCATCGCCGGCGCGAAGGGCGACGCCGACCTCCCGAACGTCGCCTCGCAGCGCGTGATGGAGGCGGCCGGGATGCGGTACGCGGGGGAGGACGAGCGGGTGCGGTACTACCGGGTGGACTTCACGCCGGTGGTCTGACCGCGGAGGGTGGCCCGAGTGTGGACGATGGTCTGCGCGCGGAGGGGGGTCCGACTATGGTCGGTGCCCCGACCGCGGAGGGTGGCCCGAGGGCGGACGGTGGTCTGCGCGCGGAGGGCGGTCCGACTACGGTCGGTGCCCCGACCGCGGTCGGTGGCCCGAGTGTGGACAGTGGTCTGCGCGCGGTCGGTGGCCCACCAGCACGTCGGCGTCGGAGAGCCCGCCGAGCCCCGCCCCCGTACCCCTCAGCGTTCCGACAGCTCCGCCGGTGCCTCCTGGACCACCCAGCTGTTGCCGTCCGGGTCCGAGAAGGCCATGAACGAGTTCCATGTCTCGCCCTTGCCCTCCTCCCAGCCCGTCCTGCCGACGTGCTGGACCGGGCTGACGTCCACGCCCCGGGCGACGAGTTCCTTGCGCGCCGCCTCGATGTCCGTGACGCAGAGCTGGAGGCCGTGCAGCGTGCCCGGGGTCATCTTCTTCGTGCCGGGCATCGCCGGCAGCCCGCTCTCCAGCGAGATCGAACAGCGCGACCCGGGCGGCGTGACCTGGATGACGCGGATGCCCGGCGAGACCTCGGAGTCGAGGTCGACCCTGAAGCCGCACTTCTCGCCGTAGAACTCCTTGGCCCGGTCCAGGTCGGTCACGGGCACCAGGACGACTTCGAGCGTCACGTTCATGCAGGGCTCCTCAGAAACGCCAGCGGGTCTGGCCGAAGGGGTCGCCCTTGGCGAAACCGAACACCGTGCGCGGTGCCACGGCGAACACCAGGGCCGTCCCACCGTCGCCCACGAACGCGCCGTCGCGCACCTCGAATCGCCAATCGTCGCCGTACTTCTCGACGTACGCCCTGGTCAGCGCCTGCAGCCGCGTCTCGTCGGTCACCCGAACGGCCGTACCTTCGACCACCAGATCGATGCCGTCGGCGAGCGAGGCGGTCCCGGTGGTGAGGACCACCTCCTGGTTCTCCTCCAGGTTGCGCGCCTTGCGCTCGCCGGGACCCGTGCAGAAGTGCAGCGCGCCCTCCGACCACACCGCGATCAGCGGCGTGACATGTGGGCGGCCGTCCGGGCGGACGGTGGTCAGCCAGAAGACCTCGGCCCCGGCGAGCCGCGCGGCGGCCTCGGACCACTCGGCGGCGTGGGCCTTCGGGTCGCTGAAGCGGGGGTCCAGAGTGGTCTCCGGGGCCATGGTGTCCTCCAGTGGGGGGCAGCGGTCCTACAAGGAAGACCGTGCACCGGCCCGGAACTCATCGCACGGCGGGCGTCCAGTGCAGCTTTCCGTCCAGACCCATCGCCGCGACTCCGTCCACGACCCCGCCGGGGGCGCCGGAGAACAGGAACTTCTCCAGCGTCCAGAGCGGCCGGGTGCCCGCGCTCGCCGCCGGGGCCGTCGCCAGGACGCCCGTACGGGAGCGGACCGCCAGCAGCCCCTGGCCGCCGCCCACCGGACCGAAGCCGGCGGCGCCGCCGGCCAGCTCGGTCACCGGAGAGGTGAGGGCGCCGCCGGAGAGGTCGGCCGTGCGCAGGTCGCCGGAGGCGGGCTTGCGGAACCAGAGCCGTACACCCTGCCCGTCCGGGACGGGGCTCGCGCTCAGCGCCAGCGTCGTCGCCGGCAGCCCGGTCCGCCGCGGCTCCGAGAGCGGCGCGCCGGGTCGCTGCTGCGACCAGGTGAGGACGGTCTTCGGCGTGCCGGCGAAGGCGTGGATCCGGCCCGCGCCGTCCGTCGTGGCCACCGGGTCGCCGAACAGGCCGTCGCCGCCCAGGGTGCGCCAGGGGCTCCACCCGCCGTCGGGGCCCTGCTCGCGCGCGGTCAGCCGGTGCCGGCTGTCGCGCAGCAGCACCGTCGCCCGGCCGGTGCCGTCCACGGCCACGGCCGGGGCGCTGATGTCGGAGGTGCCGCGGGCGTCGTTCCTCTCCGGCGTGCCGAGCGACCGCCACGGCCCGAACGCGCCGCCGGGCGCGGACTGCTCGGTCGTGACGACCTCACGGCCGTACGCCTGCGCCGAGGCGAGCGTCGTACGGGTGCCGAACACCGCGATCCGGCCGTCCCGGAGCCGTACGGAGGTCACTCCGCTGTCCAGACCGTCGCCCGGCAGCAGGTCCGGCCCCTGCCAGTCGCCGGCCCCGCCCGCGGGCTTCTTCCACACCGCGAGGCGCCCGTCGAGCACCGAGAAGGCGTGCAGACCCCCGCCGGTGTCGCGCTGCACCCAGGAGGTGGAGGTCCCGCGGGCGTAGCGGATGGTCTCGGTCCAGCCCCATCCGCCGGGGCGTCCCGCCACCTTCAGATCGCCGCAGCCGGCCGGGTCGGCGCAGTCGTTGACCTCGTCGACCCAGGCGTATGTCTTCAGGGTGCTCAGCTTGGCGCCGGCCGACGCGGGGTCGAGGGTGCGCGGCAGCGTGCCGGTGGGGTAGCCGAGGTAGTTCTGGACGCCGAAGTGCGGACGGCCGGTGGTGGTCGCGTACCGCGCGAGGGCGGCCTGCGCGAACCGGGCGCCGTACAGGTGGTCCTGGTGGTCGGTGTACGTCCCGGTCTCGGCGTTCCGGCCCGGGGTCGGGTCCTGCATCCGGACGAAGGTGGGCCGGAACCGCGAGAGGAGTCCGGCGAGGGTGTCGATCACCTGCTCCCTCGTGTACGAGAAGTCGGTGTCGACGGGGGTGCCGGCGGCGCGCTGCGACTCGAGGGACTCGACCCGGCCGTTCCACAGTCCGTTCAGGCTGTGCGGGCGATTGCCGGTGATGGAGCCGGCCTCGCGCATCTGCAGCCAGACCAGGCTTATCTGCGGCTTGGCGCGCAGGACGTCCAGCTCGGCGCGGGCGCCGCCGGCGGTGGGGATGACGACCCGGTCCCAGGGGCTGGTGCGGTTGCCGGTGGCCATCTCGGCGTAGGCGGCGCGTATGCCGTTCTGCCGGGCCTCGGCGAACGCGGCCTTGTCGGGCGCGGGGCGATGGGGGGCGCGGGGCCTGGCGTTGACGCCGTCCGACTCTCCGGAGGTCATGTATATGGAGGTCAGGGAGGCGCCCGAGCGTATGGACTGGGCCGTGTCCGGGTTCATGAAGTACAGGTCGTCGTCCGGGTGGGCCACGATCTGCGCCACGGCGACAGCGGGGGTGCGGACCGGCTTCGTCTCGCGCGCGGGGGCCGCCGCCTGACGCGACGGGCCGTCGGTCCCCTTCGACTCCTGGCTCGTCGGGGCTCCGGAGACGGTGCCGGAGGAGAGGTGGACCAGCCCCGCCAGAGAACCGCCCACGAGCGCGGTCGTCGTCAGGACGGAGACGAGCCGGGCGCGGGGCGTCAGGGAGGGGCGACGGAGACGGACACGCATCGACGGTATGCACTTTCGAAGGACGAACAGGGCCGGGGGCGGTGCTTCGGCCAGGAAGAGGGACTTTCAAGGAGTACGGTTCATCGGCCGCGAATAGTGAGCAATGTGCGTGACATCACGTGTGATCCTCTGCGAAGCGAAGGCGCAGAGTGGGGTGTTATGCCCTATTTCGTCAGTTCTGCCCCTCAGGGCGACCGCGTCCGCCGCTGCGGATAGGCTCGATCAAGGCCCCTCGGAAGAGCGGCCGGGCGGATGGGTGGAGGGAGTCGCGGAATGACGGTGCCGGGGCGCAGAGGCAGTACCTTCACCCGGCTGCTGCGGCACGGGTTCACCGATCCGTCCGCCGCCGAACGTCTGCTCGACGTCCCCGACCTCGCCGCGCTGCGCGACGACTCCGTGCTCCTCGACGCCCTCGGCGCGACCGCCGACCCCGACCTCGCCCTGCGCGGCCTGGTCCGGCTGGTCGAGGCGCAGCCCGACGAGGAGCGCCAGACCCTCAGCTCCACGCTGCTCTCGGCCAAGCCCTTCCGGGACCGGCTCCTCGGCGTGCTCGGCGCCTCCGAGGCGCTCGCCGACCATCTGACCCGGCACCCCAAGGACTGGCAGGCCCTCGTCACCTACGAGGCCGCCGATCTGCACCCCGGCGTCGCCGAGTTCGAGCGGGGCCTCGCCGAGGCCGTCGACACGGTCACCCTGCGCGTCGCCTACCGCCGCTGTCTCCTGGCCATCGCCGCCCGGGACGTCTGCGGCACCAGCGACGTCGCCCAGACCGCCGCGGAGCTGGCCGACCTCGCCACCGCGACGCTGCGCGCCGCGCTCGCCATCGCCCGCACCGCCGCCCCCGCCGACGCGGCCCACTGCCGGCTCGCCGTCATCGCCATGGGCAAGTGCGGCGGCCATGAGCTGAACTACGTCTCCGACGTGGACGTGATCTTCGTCGGCGAGGCCGTCGAGGGCGCCGACGAGGGCAAGGCGATGCAGGCCGCGACCCGGCTCGCCTCCCACCTCATGCGGATCTGCTCCGAGACGACCGTCGAGGGCACCATCTGGCCGGTCGACGCCAACCTCCGGCCCGAGGGCCGCAACGGCCCGCTGGTGCGGACCCTGTCGAGCCATCTCGCCTACTACCAGCGCTGGGCGAAGACCTGGGAGTTCCAGGCCCTGCTCAAGGCACGGGCGGTGGCGGGCGATCCGGAGCTGGGCGCCGAGTACATCGACGCCGTCTCCCCGCTGGTCTGGCAGGCCGCCGAGCGCGAGAACTTCGTCCCCGACGTGCAGAAGATGCGGCGCAGGGTCGTCGACAACATCCCGGCCGCCCAGGTCGAGCGCGAGCTGAAGCTCGGCCCCGGGGGCCTCAGGGACGTCGAATTCGCCGTCCAGCTCCTTCAGCTGGTGCACGGCCGCGGTGACGCGACGCTGCACAGCGGCACCACCCTGGACGCCCTCGCGGCGCTCGCCGCCGGCGGCTACGTCGGCCGCGCGGACGCGGCCCAGCTGGACGAGGCGTACCGCTTCCTGCGCGCCATGGAGCACCGCATCCAGCTCTACCGGCTGCGCCGCACCCATCTCGTCCCCGAGGGCGAGAGCGATCTGCGCCGGCTCGGCCGCTCGCTCGGCCTGCGCACCGACCCGGTCGCCGAGCTCAACAAGGAGTGGAAGCGGCACGCCTCGGTCGTCCGCCGGCTGCACGAGAAGCTCTTCTACCGGCCGCTGCTCGACGCCGTCGCCCAGCTCACTCCCGGCGAGACCCGGCTCAGCCCGAAGGCCGCCGGTCAGCGCCTCGAAGCGCTCGGGTACGCCGATCCCGTCGCCGCGCTGCGCCATCTGGAGGCCCTCTCCTCCGGGGTCACCCGCAAGGCCGCGATCCAGCGGACGCTGCTGCCGGTCCTGCTCGGCTGGTTCGCGGACTCGGCCGACCCCGACGCCGGGCTGCTGGGCTTCCGCAAGGTCTCCGACGCGCTCGGCAAGACCCCCTGGTACCTGCGGCTGCTGCGTGACGAGGGCGCGGCGGCCGAGAACCTCGCGCGGGTGCTCTCCGCCGGGCGGCTCGCCCCCGACCTATTGCTGCGCGCCCCCGAGGCGGTGGCGATCCTCGGCGACCCGGAGGGGCTGAAGCCACGCGGGCGGGAGCACCTGGAGCAGGAGATCCTCGCGGCGGTCGGCCGCGCCGACGGCGCCGAGCAGGCGGTCGCGGCGGCCCGTGGCGTACGGCGCCGGGAGCTGTTCCGTACCGCGGCGGCCGATCTCATCGGCTCGTACGGGACGGAGGACAACCCCCGCGAGGCGGATCCGGGCGCGCTGGTCGACCAGGTCGGCCAGGCCCTCACCGGCCTCAACGCGGCGACGATCGCGGGCGCGCTGAGGGCCGCCGTGCGCGAGGGGTGGGGCGACACGCTGCCGACCCGGTTCGCGGTCATCGGCATGGGCCGCTTCGGCGGGAACGAGCTGGGCTACGGCTCCGACGCCGACGTCCTGTTCGTGCACGAGCCGCGCGAGGGCGTCGACGAGCAGGAGGCGGCCCGGGCCGCGAACCAGGTCGTCACGGAGATGCGCAGACTCCTCCAGGTCCCCACGGCCGACCCGCCGTTGCTCATCGACGCGGACCTGCGGCCGGAGGGCAAGAGCGGCCCGATGGTCCGCACGCTGAAGTCGTACGAGGCCTACTACCGCCGCTGGTCCCTGGTCTGGGAGAGCCAGGCGCTGCTGCGCGCCGCGCCCATGGCGGGCGACGCGGACCTCGCCGCGCGCTTCATCGACCTGATCGACCCGCTGCGCTACCCGGCCGAGGGGCTCGGCGAGGACGCGGTGCGCGAGATACGGCGCCTGAAGGCCCGCATGGAGACCGAGCGTCTGCCGCGCGGCGCGGACCCGACGCTCCACGCCAAGCTCGGCCGGGGCGGGCTGAGCGACGTCGAGTGGACGGTCCAGCTGTTCCAGATGCGGCACGGCTGGGCCGAGCCGGGCCTGCGCACCACCCGTACCCGGGAGGCCCTGGCCGCCGCCCACGCGGCGGAGCTCCTCCCCACGGAGGAGGCCCAGATCCTCGACGAGGCATGGGTCCTGGCGACCCGCGTCCGCAACGCGGTGATGCTGGTACGCGGCCGCCCGGGGGACACCTTCCCCTCCGACGGCCGCGAACTGGCGGCGGTCGGACGGTACTTGGGCTACACCCCGGGCCATGTCGGCGAGATGGTGGACGACTACCGCCGCATCACGCGCCGGGCCCGCGCGGTCGTCGAGGAGCTCTTCTACGGGGCGTAGCGTCCGCATGGGCGGCTACGGGGTGTTCAGCAGCTTCCGGCAGTGCGCCAGGTATCCCGCGAGCGCCAGCTCGAAGGCCGCGTCCGCGCGGCCGTCGCCGATCGCGGCCAGCGCGCCCGCGAGTCTCGGGGTGGCCGTCTCGTCGGCGAGTTCCCACATGGCCTCGGGGGCGGCCATGTCGAGGGCCGAGCCGAGGACCAGGTTCTCCAGGGCGATGATCACCGGCATGACGTCGGGCAGGGCGAAGCCCGCGTCCAGGAGGAGGCCGACGGCTCGTTCGTACTGGAGGAGCACCTTCGGTGCGCGGACCGGTGACGTGGTGAGCAGCGGGATGGCCCGCGAGTGCGCGGCGAAGGCGGCGCGGTAGGAGCGGGCCCAGGCCGCCATGGCCGCGTCCCAGGGGTCCCGGTCGAGGGTGCCACCGTCGATGGCGTCGCAGACCCGCTCGCGCAGGAGCTCCACGATCCCGTCCCGGCCGTCCACATGGTGGTACACCGAAGCCGTCCGGGTGCCGAGCCGCCGCGCGATCTGCGGGACGCTGAAGTCGCCCTGCTCGTCCACGAGTTCGAGCGCCGTCGTGGTGATGCGCTCCCGGTCGAGCAAAGGGGTCCGCGGCCGTCCCATGTACCCGCTCTCTCTGTGAGGTCTTCCCGTACGCCGTGACGGAGGCTACATTGCCGCAAACCGAAAGCCTTTAGGTTTCCTTTCGCGGAAGGGCTTCCCCTCCCATGTCCTCATCCACCTCCGACGCGCCCAAGGGGCTGAGAACCGGCACCCTCTCCACCGCCGACATCTCCTTCTTCGTCGTCTCCGCCGCCGCCCCGCTCACCGTCATGGCAGGCGTCGCCCCCATCGCCGTCGTCCTCGGCGGCATCGGCGCACCCGCCGGCTATCTCCTGGCCGGTATCACCCTGGCGGTCTTCGCCGTCGGATTCACCACCATGAGCCGCCACGTCAAGAGCGCCGGCGCCTTCTACGCCTACATCACCCGCGGACTCGGCAAGCCCGTCGGCATCGCCGCCGCCCTGCTCGCCATGCTCGGCTACAACGGCATGGAGATCGGCGTCTACGGACTGCTCGGCACCGCCACCGCCGACACCGCGCAGGCCCTCTGGGGCGTCGACGTCCCCTGGCTGCCCGTCTCCCTCGCCGGGCTCCTGCTCATCTGGTACGGCGGCTTCCGGTCCATCGACTTCGGCGCCAAGGTCCTCGGCGTCCTGCTCGTCGCCGAGACCGGCATCCTCGTCCTGCTCGCCGGCGGCGTGCTCCTCGACGGCGGCGCGGCCGGGCTCTCCCTCGCCTCGTTCACGCCCGGCAACGTCCTCGTCCCCGGCAGCGCGGCCGTCCTCGCCTTCGCATTCGCCGCCTTCACCGGCTTCGAGTCGACCGTCATCTACCGCCGCGAGGCCCGCGACCCGAACCGGACCGTCCCCCGCGCCACCTACATCGCCGTCACCTTCCTCGGCCTCTTCTACGCCTTCGTCGTCTGGACCGTCATCCAGGCCTTCGGCGACGACAAGGTCGTGCAGGCCGCGGCCGACGACCCCGGCGGCCTCTTCTTCGCCGCCATCACCACCTATGTGGGCGCCTGGGCGGCCGACCTGATGCACCTCCTCATCGTCACCAGCGTCCTCGCCTCGCTCCTCGCCTTCCACAACGCGATCAACCGCTACGGGCTCGCGCTCGCCGAGGAGGGCGTCCTGCCCAAGGCCCTCGGCCGCGTCCACCCCCGCCACCGCTCCCCGTACGTCGCCGGCATCCTGCAGACCGCCCTCGGCGCGGCCGTCGTCCTCGCCTTCGCGGCCGCGGGAGCCGACCCGTACCAGCAGCTCCTGCTCTGGGTGAACACCCCCGGCATGATCGGTCTGATGGTCCTCCAGCTGCTCGCCGCGCTCGCCGTGCCGCTGTTCTTCCGCCGGATCAGCCACGACGAGGGCCCGCTGCGCACCGTGGTCGCCCCCGTCACCGCCTTCGTCCTGCTCGCCGGGGCGATCACGCTCGTCGCCCTCAACGTCGAGCTGTTCACCGGCGCCTCCGCCACCGTCAACACCGTCCTGCTCGCCCTCGTCCCCGCCGTCTTCGTCCTCGGACTCCTGCTCGCCTTCCGGCTGCGCCGTACGCGCCCCGAGGTCTACGCGAACTTCGCCGCGGAGCCCGAGACCGCGCAGCCCGAGACCGCGCAGCCCGAGACCGTGCAGCCCCACACCGCAGCGCCCGAAACCGAGAAGCCCGCAGAAGGAGCACCGTCGTCGTGTCCGCACCCGACCTCGTCCTCGTCAACGCCCGTGTCCGCGAGCCCGAGCTCACCGGCGCCACTGCCGTCGCCGTCCGCGACGGACTGATCACCGCAGTCGGCGACGACACCGACGCCCGCGCCTGGCGCGGCCCGGGCACCGAGACGGTCGACCTCGGCGGCGCCACCCTCACCCCCGGCCTCACCGACGCCCACAGCCACCCCGTCTGGGGCCTGGAGATGTTCACGGGCACCGACCTCTCCGGCGTGCACGACCTCGACGAACTGCGCGCGGTCCTCGCCACGGCCGAGCGCCGCGACGGCTGGATCATCGGCGTCGCCCTCGACCACAACGTCTTCGGCGGCCGGCCGATCCACCGCGAGCTCGTCGAGGACGTCCTCGGCGGCGCCCCCGCCTTCCTGCGGCTCTACGACGGCCACTCCGCCCTCGCCAGCGAGGCGGCCCTGAAGGCCGCGGGCATCCACGGTCCGCGCGCCTTCGAGCAGCGCTCCGAGATCGTCTGCGACGGCGAGGGACGGCCCACCGGCCATCTGATCGAGCACGCCGCCATGGACCTCATGACGCCCGTGCTCCCCGCCCAGCCCTACGCCGAGCGGCGCGACCGGCTCGTCGAGCTGCTGACCTCCATGGCCGCCACCGGGCTGACCGGCGCCCACGTCATGGACCTCGGCGGCCAGGACGTCCCCGGGCTGCTCACCGCCCTGGAGGCGGACGGTGACCTTCCGCTACGGCTGCGGCTCGCGCCCTGGTGCATGCCCGGCGCCACCGCGGCGGAGCTGGACGAGCTGGTCCGGCTCCAGGAGAGGTCCGGGCGGCTGTGGCGGGTCGGCGGGGTGAAGTTCTTCATGGACGGCACCGTCGAGGGCGGTACCGCCTGGCTGGAGCACGCCGACTGTCACGGCCAGGGCACCGACGCCTTCTGGCCCGACCCGGCCGCGTACTCCGCCGCCGTACGCCACCTCCACGAGGCCGGCGTCGGCACCGCCACCCACGGCATCGGCGACGCGGCGGTCCGGCACGTCCTCGACACCGTGGCGGCACTGGGTGCCGGTGGCCCGCGGCACCGGATCGAGCACATCGAGACCGTCCCGGACGGCGAGCGCGGCCGCTTCGCCGCACTCGGCGTCGTCGCCTCGATGCAGCCCCCGCACACCGCCTACACCCGCGCCGACCACACGGACGAGTGGTCCAAGCGGCTCGGTGACGAGCGGGCGGACCGCGCCTGGCGCTGCCGGGACCTGCGGGACGCGGGCGCGTACCTCGCGCTCGGCTCGGACTGGCCGATCGCCCACCACGACGCCCGTCAGGTCCTGGCCACCGCCCAGGCCCCGCGCGGCGCCGCCTCCGCCCGCCCGGGCCTGAGCGGCCTCATGGCGCTGGAGGGCATGACCACGCACGCGGCGGTCGCGGCGGGCGAGGAGCGGGTCGCGGGGCGGATAGCCCCGGGGTACCGGGCTGATCTGACCGCCTTCACGGTCGACCCGGTGACGGCGCCCGCCGACGAGACCGCGCGGGCGCCGATCCGGCTCACGACGGCCGGCGGCCGGATCACCTACCGGAGCTGACCTTCGAGGAGGCACGCGCGCGGTCCGTCTCCGGCTGCTCCCCGGAGCCCGGGGGTGGACCGCCCTGCGCCACCGGTGCGGGCGTTTCCACCAGCTTGGGAAGGCGCTGGGGCAGCGCGCCGTACCAGAAGTAGGAGACGGCGAAGCCGAAGGCCAGGCAGATCATGCCGCCCACCGCGTCCAGCCAGAAGTGGTTGGCGGTGGCGACGATCACGACCAGGGTCGCGGCCGGGTAGAGCAGACCGAGGATGCGCGCCCAGGGCGCCGAGGCCAGCGCGAAGATGGTCAGACCGCACCACAGCGACCAGCCGATGTGCATCGACGGCATCGCCGCGTACTGGTTCGACATGTGCTTGAGGTCGCCCGAGGCCATCGAGCCCCAGGTGTGGTGCACCAGGACCGTGTCGACGAAGCTCTGGCCGTTCATGAGCCGGGGCGGCGCGAGCGGATACAGGTAGTAACCGACCAGCGCCACGCCGGTGGTGGCGAACAGGACCGTACGGGACGCGGCGTAACGGCCCGGCTGCCATCGGTACAGCCACACGAGCACACCGATCGTCACGACGAAGTGCAGCGTGGCGTAGTAGTAGTTCATCGACACGATCAGCCATGTCACCGAATTGACGGCATGGTTGACGGTCTGCTCGAAGGCCAGCCCGAGGGACTTCTCCACGTCCCAGATCCAGTCGGCGTTCTTCAGCGCCTGGGCCTTCTGCTCCGGTACCGCGTTGCGGATGAGGGAGTAGGTCCAGTAGCTGACGCCGATCAGCAGGATCTCGAACCAGATCCTGGGGCGTCGGGGCGCGCGAAGGCGTGCCCGCACTCCGCCACCGTCCGACATGGGTGACGGGGCGGCCGCCGTCCGGCCTTCCAAACTCTTCACGGTCGATTCACCCATAGGAGGAGAGTCTGCCAGATCCACGCCCCCCGTCCGATCATCCCTCGGACGGGTTCGGGGCGCACACGCTCCATCCTGAGAGGGAGCCCTGGCTCAGTGGTTTCCCTGATGCGGCGCAGAAGCGGTTGAACCGCGAACGACCAGCTCAGGCATGAAGACGAACTCGCTGTGCGGGGCCGGGGTTCCCCCGACCTCCTCCAGCAGGGCGCGGACCGCGGCCTGCCCCATCGCCTGCACGGGCTGGCGGATGGTGGTGAGCGGCGGATCGGTGAACGCTATGAGGGGCGAGTCGTCGAAGCCGACGACGGAGACGTCCTTGGGGACCTGGAGCCCCTGCTGGCGAGCGGCCCGGATGGCACCGAGTGCCATCATGTCGCTCGCGCATACGACGGCCGTGCAGCCGGCGGAGATCAGGGCGCCGGCGGCGGCCTGCCCGCCCTCCAGGGTGTAGAGCGAGTGCTGGATCAGCTTCTCGGACTCCTCGGGGGTGAGCCCGAGCCGCTCCTTCATCCCGCGCTGGAACCCCTCGATCTTGCGCAGCACGGGCACGAAGCGCTTCGGCCCCACCGCGAGCCCGATCCGGGTGTGCCCGAGCGCGGCCAGATGCGTCACGGCCAGCTGCATCGCGGCCCGGTCGTCGGGCGAGACGAAGGGCGCCTGCACCTTGGGCGAGAAGCCGTTGATGAGGACGTACGGGACGCCCTTGCCGCGCAACTGGTCGTAGCGCGTCATGTCGGCGGTGGTGTCGGCGTGGAGCCCGGAGACGAAGATGATCCCCGAGACGCCCCGCTCGACCAGCATGTCGGTGAGCTCGTCCTCGGTGGACCCGCCCGGGGTCTGGGTGGCGAGGACGGGGGTGTAGCCCTGACGTGTCAGGGCCTGCCCGATGACCTGCGCGAGCGCGGGAAAGATCGGGTTGTCCAGTTCGGGGGTTATCAGCCCGACGAGCCCGGCACTGCGCTGACGCAGTCGTACGGGCCGCTCGTATCCGAGGACGTCGAGTGCGGCAAGCACGGATTCACGGGTGGCCGCGGCCACACCGGGCTTGCCGTTGAGCACGCGGCTGACTGTGGCTTCACTGACCCCCGCCTGGGCTGCGATGTCGGCAAGCCGCGCGGTCATGGGATTGGACTGTACCGGTCGCACGTCAGATTGCCCACCAAACGCAGGAGTCGGCGGGAACCCGGACGTTGCGCCCATCGGCGGAGCGGTCCGTGAACTCGCCCGCGGGGGAGGGCAGTACGGGGCCGGAGCCCTCGCTTCCCCCGCTGCCACGGGTACTTTCGGCCACCGGGCCGCCGTCCTGCGCGGCCGCCGTCGCGCGGGGCTCGCTGCTCAGGAGCGGCCTCCCGGCGAACGGAAGAACCACCTCCCGCGCCGTCGTGTTGAGGACGACCGCCACGTCACCTTCCCCGGAGCGTCGGCGGAAGGCCAGCACCCCCTCCGGGAGGGCGTCCAGCCACTCCACCGCGTCGCCCGCGCCCAGGGCGGGGTGCTCCCTGCGCAGCCGCAGCGCGCGCCGGTAGAGCTCCAGGGTCGAGGACGGGTCCCCGGACTGGGCGGCGACGCTGAGAGCAGGCCACTCCGGGGGCTGAGGGAGCCAGGAGCCGGCCGGACCGAAGCCGTACGACGGGCCCTCGGCCGTCCACGGCAGCGGGACCCGGCAGCCGTCGCGCAGCCCGTCCTGGCCGTCGCCGCGCCAGAACGCCGGGTCCTGGCGGAGCTCGTCCGGCAGGTCGGCGACCTCGGGCAGGCCCAGCTCCTCGCCCTGGTAGACGTAGGCCGAGCCGGGCAGCGCCAGCATCAGCAGGGCCGCCGCCCGAGCGCGCTCCAGGCTTCCGTACCGCGTGGTGTGCCGCACGACGTCGTGGTTGGAGAGCACCCAGGTCGTCGGCGCGCCCACCGATGCCGTCGCGCGGAGCGAGGCGTCCACGACCGACCGCAGCTCCTCCGCGTCCCACGGGCAGTTCAGGAACTGGAAGTTGAACGCCTGGTGCAGCTCGTCGGGGCGTACGTACAGGGCGAGCCGCTCCGGCGTCGGCGCCCAGGCCTCCGCCACCCCGATGCGGTCGGGGCCGTACGACTCCAGGAGCCGGCGCCAGCCGCGGTGGATCTCGTGCACCCCGTCCTGGTCGAAGAAGGGCAGCCGCTGGGTGCCGATCAGCTTCGCCTGCTGCCCGCGTCCGATGTCCGGCAGGCCCTCCGCCTTGACCATGCCGTGGGCGACGTCGATCCGGAAGCCGTCCACCCCCAGGTCCAGCCAGAAGCGGAGCACGGAGTCGAACTCGGCCCGTACCTCCTCGTTCGTCCAGTCCAGGTCCGGCTGCTCGGGCGCGAAGAGGTGCAGGTACCAGGAGCCGTCCGCGACCCGCGTCCACGCCGGGCCGCCGAAGACGGACCCCCAGTCGTTGGGGGGCTCCGCGCCGTCCGCGCCCCGTCCGGGCCGGAACACGTACCGCTCCCGGCCCGTCCCGGCGAGCGCGGCCTCGAACCAGGGGTGCCGCTCCGAGGTGTGGTTCGGGACGATGTCCACGATGACCCTCAGACCGAGCCCGTGCGCCGCGCGCACCAGGTCGTCGGCGTCCGCCAGGTCCCCGAAGAGCGGGTCCACCGCCCGGTAGTCCGCCACGTCGTAGCCGCCGTCGGCTTGCGGGGAGGCGTAGAACGGCGTCAGCCACACCGCGTCCGCGCCGAGACCGGCGATGTGCGGCAGCCGCTCCCGCACCCCGCGCAGGTCCCCGATCCCGTCGCCGTCGCTGTCCGCGAAGGAGCGGACGTACACCTGGTAGATGACGGCGTCCCGCCACCAGCCGGTGGGGCTGTCGCAAGGACTTGCAAGGTTCGACGGCGACGGTGAGGTGAGCTCGTGGGCCATGTGCGGTGCCCCTCTCGCGTGTTCCGGATGTGGGTCGTCTTCCTGCCCAACGAGGTCAAAGCGGACATGAAACGGGCCTGCAAGCGGTGATGAAAAGGTTTGCAGGCCGTCCTGCGCCCCGCAAGAGGCCCTCCTATCCCGCTGTCAAGCGACTCGTCGGCAACCTTCAGGACACGCCGATGTAACGATCCCCGCTCCTTGCAGAAAGTTCTCGCAAGCTCTTTCGGCTCGTTTTCATCCCTGTTACGTTCCTGGCAACCCGGCGCGCCGCGAGGGAGCGGTCGCATGAGGCAGGTTCCAGCCCCTCGTCCCCCCGGGATCAGTTGAAGGAGTTCACATGCGGCGTGGCATAGCGGCCACCGCGCTGGTCGCGGCCCTGGGCGTGACCCTGGCGGCGTGCGGAAGCGATGACGGCAACAGCGGCGGCTCGAAGGGCTCGGGCGAGCTCTCCGGCACCGTGACCTGGTGGGACACCTCCACGGTGGGCAGCGAGGACAAGGTCTTCAAGAAGCTGGCCGAGGACTTCACGAAGAAGCACCCCAAGGTCACCGTCAAGTACGTGAACGTGCCGTTCGGTGAGGCTCAGAACAAGTTCAAGAACGCCGCCCAGTCCGGCAGTGGCGCCCCCGACGTGATCCGCTCCGAGGTCGCCTGGACCCCGGACTTCGCGAACCTCGGCTACCTCGCGCCGCTCGACGGCACCGCCGCGCTGAAGGACGACAAGGACTTCCTCAAGCAGGCGTCCGCCTCCACCAAGTACAACGGCAAGACCTACGGCGTCCCGCAGGTCATCGACTCCATGGGCATCTTCTACAACAAGAAGATCTTCAAGGACGCCGGCGTCGACGTCCCCAAGAGCGTCGACGAGCTCAAGTCCGTCGCCACCAAGATCAAGGAGAAGACCGGCAAGACCGGTCTCTACCTGCGCGGCGACGACGCCTACTGGTTCCTCTCCTTCCTCTACGGCGAGGGCGGCGACATGGCCAACGCCGAGCAGAAGAAGATCACCATCGACAACGCCGCCGGCGTGAAGGCCTTCTCCACCGTGAAGGACCTGGTCGACTCGAAGGCCGCGATCACCGACGCGACCAACGGCTGGGACAACATGCAGGCCGCCTTCAAGGACGGCAAGGTCGCGATGATGATCAACGGCCCGTGGGCCGTCTCCGACACCTACGCGGGCAAGGAGTTCGCCGACAAGGCGAACCTCGGCATCGCGCCGGTCCCCGCCGGCTCCGCCGGCCAGGGCGCCCCGCAGGGCGGCCACAACCTCGCCGTGTACGCGGGCTCCAAGAACCTGGACGCCTCCTACGCCTTCGTCGAGTACATGACCTCCGTCGAGGCGCAGACCACCGCCGCCAAGGAGCTCAGCCTGCTCCCGACCCGCGAGTCCGTCTACGTCAAGCCGGACGTCGCGAGCAACGAGATGATCGGCTTCTTCAAGCCGGTCGTCGAGAAGGCCGTCGAGCGCCCCTGGATCCCCGAGGGCGGCAGCCTCTTCGCGCCGCTGCAGACCGAGTACACCAAGGTCCTCACCAACCAGGCCACCCCGGAGCAGGGCGCCAAGGCGACGGGTGACGCCTACCGCAAGCTCCTGAAGGACTGGAAGTAACAAGGAAGGCAGGCCGGCTGATGGCTGTGGACACCAGCAGCCAGTCGGCGGTGAAGGGCGCCGGGGGGCGCGCCGCCCCCCACCCCCCCCCGCCCAAGCCCACCCCCGCGCAACCCTCGGCGCCCACCCAC
>NZ_JBHWBS010000006.1:127546-131297 GCF_042735655.1 Streptomyces sp. NPDC059567
TGTCTTTATCTACGGGTCGGTGTTGGGGGGGTGGGTTGGGGCGCGCCCGGGGGGGGGGGGGGGGGCGCGGGGGGGGGGCCCCCCCCCCCCCCCCCCGCCACCGTGGTACTGGCACCCCCGGGGGAAAGGCGCGCCGTTCCCTCTCCACACACTGGTACGCCTGGGCGATGGTCGCTCCGGTGGTGATCGTGATCGGCGTGATCATCGGGTACCCGCTGGTACGCGGGATCTGGCTCTCGCTCACCGACGCCAACGAGCGCAACGTCGCGCGGAGCATCGGCGTCAACGAAATCCCCGCGACCTACGAGTTCATCGGCCTGGACAACTACGTCGAGGCCCTCACCGGGGGACAGTTCCTCAGCACCCTCGGCTGGACGCTGGTGTGGACGGTGTGCTGTGTCTCCGTCACCTTCGGCCTCGGCCTCGGCCTCGCCAACATCCTCAACCGCAGGATCGCCGGCCGTTCCTTCTACCGGATGATGCTGATCCTGCCCTGGGCCGTGCCCGGCTTCGTCTCGGTCTTCGCCTGGCGCTTCCTGTACGACGAGCGCCGCGGCATGCTCAACCAGATCCTCGGCGGCGGCGGCATCGACGCCGTGCCGTGGCTCAACGACCCCACCTGGGCCAAGTTCTCGGTCATCGCCGTCAACGTCTGGCTGGGCGTCCCCTTCATGATGGTCGCCCTGCTCGGCGGATTGCAGTCCATCCCCGGTGAGCTCTACGAGGCCGCCGAGATGGACGGCGCGAACGCCTGGCAGCGCTTCCGGAACATCACGCTGCCCGGGCTGCGCTCGGTGTCCACCACCGTGATCCTGCTGAGCACCATCTGGACCTTCAACATGTTCCCGGTGATCTTCCTGCTCACCCGGGGCGGGCCAGGCGAGGCCACCCAGATCCTGGTCACCCAGGCGTACAAGTTCTCCTTCGAGATCAGCCCCCGTGACTTCGCCCAGTCGTCCACCTGGGGCGTCCTCATCCTGATCCTCCTGATGGTCTTCGCCGCGATCTACCGGCGAGTCCTCCGCAAGCAGGGAGAAGTCTGGTGACCACCGCACAGACCACCGCGACCAACGCCCCCCGGCGCGGGCGCCGCTCGCCGCTCGCCTCGATCGGGCTGCACACCACGCTGATCGTCGCCTCCGTGATCGCCGTCTTCCCGGTGCTGTGGGTCCTGCTCACCTCGCTCAAGCCGGCGAAGTACGCGACCACGACCGACTTCTTCAAGGAGACGACGCTCGCGAACTACACCGACCTGCTGGAGAACACCGAGTTCCTCGCATGGTTCGGCAACTCGCTGCTCATCGCGGGCCTCACCACGCTCCTCGGCGTCTTCGTCGCCTCCACCACCGGCTACGCCGTCAGCCGCTTCCGCTTCCCCGGCAAGCGCGGACTGATGTGGACGCTGCTGGTCACCCAGATGTTCCCGGTCGCCGTCCTGATCGTGCCGATCTACAACATCATGGCGACGCTCGGCCTGCTGAACAGGGCCGCCGGTCTGGTCATCACGTACCTCACCATCGCCGTCCCCTTCTGCGCCTGGATGATGAAGGGCTTCTTCGACACCATCCCGCGCGAGATCGACGAGTCGGGCCAGGTCGACGGGCTCAACCCGTTCGGCACCTTCTGGCGGCTGATCCTGCCGCTCGCCAAGCCGGGCCTCGCGGTGACCGCCTTCTACTCCTTCATCACCGCCTGGGGCGAGGTCGCCTACGCGTCCGCCTTCATGGTCGGCGACGAGAACCTCACGCTGGCCGGCGGACTGCAGAAGTTCGTCAACCAGTACGGCGCCCAGTGGGGTCCTATGTCCGCGGCCTCGGTGCTCATCGCCGTCCCGGCGGCGCTGGTGTTCCTCTTCGCCCAGCGGCACCTGGTGACCGGCATGTCCGCCGGCGCCGTCAAGGGCTGACCCTGAACACCCCACACGTACCTCCCTCCTTACCTCTCAAGGAAGACATGACCCAGCACCTCGCTGCCCCCGCCGCCGCCCCGACCACCGGCACGCACACGGGTTGGTGGAGAGACGCGGTGATCTACCAGGTCTACCCACGCAGCTTCGCCGACGGAAACGGCGACGGCATGGGCGACCTGGAGGGCATCCGCGGCCGGCTGCCGTATCTGAAGGAGCTCGGCGTCGACGCCGTCTGGCTCAGCCCGTTCTACGCCTCCCCACAGGCGGACGCGGGCTACGACGTCGCCGACTACCGGGCCATCGACCCGATGTTCGGCAGCCTCCTCGACGCCGACGCGCTCATCCGCGAGGCGCACGAGCTGGGCCTGCGGATCATCGTCGACCTGGTGCCCAACCACTCCTCCGACCAGCACGAGTGGTTCCAGCGCGCGCTGCGCGAGGGCCCCGGCTCCCCGCTGCGCGAGCGCTACCACTTCCGCCCGGGGAAGGGCGAGAACGGCGAACTGCCGCCCAACGACTGGGAGTCCATCTTCGGCGGCCCCGCGTGGACGCGGGTCGAGGAGGCGGACGGCACCCCCGGGGAGTGGTACCTGCACCTCTTCGCGCCGGAGCAGCCCGACTTCAACTGGGAGCACCCCGCCGTACGCGACGAGTTCCGCTCCATCCTGCGGTTCTGGCTCGACATGGGCGTCGACGGCTTCCGCGTCGACGTCGCCCACGGACTGGTCAAGGCCGAGGGGCTGCCGGACATCGGCGCGCACGACCAGCTCAAGCTGCTCGGCAACGACGTCATGCCGTTCTTCGACCAGGACGGCGTCCACGAGATCTACCGCTCCTGGCGCCAGGTCCTCTCCGAGTACGACGGAGAGCGCGTCCTCGTCGCCGAGGCGTGGACCCCGACCGTCGAGCGGACCGCGCACTACGTGCGCCCCGACGAGATGCACCAGGCGTTCAACTTCCAGTACCTGGGCACCCATTGGGACGCCGAGGAGCTGCGCCGGGTGATCGACGCCTCGCTCGCCGCGATGCGTCCGGTCGGCGCGCCCACCACCTGGGTCCTCTCCAACCACGACGTCACCCGGCACGCCACCCGCTTCGCCAACCCGGCGGGCCTCGGCACCCAGCTGCGCGAGCCCGGCGACCGCGAGCTGGGTCTGCGCCGGGCCCGGGCCGCGACGCTGCTGATGCTGGCGCTGCCCGGATCGGCGTACGTCTACCAGGGCGAGGAGCTCGGCCTGCCGGACGTCACCGACCTGCCCGACGAGGTCCGTCAGGACCCGTCGTTCTTCCGGGCCACCGGCCAGGACGGCTTCCGCGACGGCTGCCGGGTCCCCATCCCGTGGACCGTCGAGGGCAGCTCGTACGGCTTCGGCAGCGGCGGCAGCTGGCTGCCGCAGCCGGCCACCTGGGGCGGGCTCAGCGTCGAGGCGCAGGCCGGGGACCCCGGCTCCACCCTGGAGCTGTACCGCAGCGCGCTCGCCGTGCGCCGCGAACAGCCCGGGCTCGGTGCGGGCGAGGACATCGAGTGGCTGGAGGCCCCCGAGGGCGTGCTCTCCTTCCGCCGCGACGGCTTCGTCTGCACCGCCAACACCACCGGTCGGGCCATCTCCGTCCCGCTGCCCGGCCGGTTCCTTCTCTCCAACGAGCCCGTCTCCCACGGGGAGGGCTTCGCGGAGCTGCCCGCCGACACCACCGTCTGGTGGGCGGTGTGACCATCCCCCTGCCCCCGGGGGGGGGGGGGGGGGCCCCCCCCCCCCCCGCCCCCCCCCGCCCCCCCCGCGGGGGGCCCCCCCCCCCCCCCACCCCGCGCACCCCAGCGAACCCGGCCGGCCGGCCGCGCCC
>NZ_JBHWBS010000006.1:131307-139770 GCF_042735655.1 Streptomyces sp. NPDC059567
CCCCGGCCCCGCACCACCCCCCCCCGCGCCCGGCGTCGGGCGGGCTCTGCCCCCCGCCCCCCGCCCCCCCGGGGGGGGGGGGCGGGGGCGCCCCCCCCCGGGGGCGGGGGCCCCCCCCCCCCCCCCCCGCGGCTCGCGGACATCGCGGCCCAGTCGGGGGTCAGCGAGGCCACCGTCAGCCGTGTCCTCAACGGCAAGGCGGGCGTGGCCGGCGCGACCCGGCACCGGGTCCTCGCCGCGCTCGACGTGCTCGGATACGAGCGTCCCGTGCGGCTCAAACGCCGTAGCGCCGGCCTGGTCGGTCTGGTCGTCCCCGAGCTGACCAACCCGATCTTCCCGGCCTTCGCCCAGGTCATCGAGCAGGTCCTGGCCGGGCACGGCTACACCCCGGTGCTCTGCACCCAGATGCCCGGCGGCGCCACCGAGGACGAGCTCGTCGAGCAGCTGGAGGAGCGCGGGGTCACCGGCATCATCTTCCTCTCCGGGCTGCATGCGGACGCGAGCGCCGACCCGGAGCGGTACGTCCGACTGGCCGCGCGGGGCGTCCCGTTCGTCCTCATCAACGGCTTCAACGAGCGCGTCGACGCCAACTTCGTCTCGCCCGACGACCGGGCCGCGGCGCGGATGGCCGTACGGCACCTGGTCGAGCTGGGCCACGAGCGGATCGGCCTGGCGATCGGCCCGACGCGCTACGTACCCTCGCGCCGCAAGGCGGAGGGGTTCGCGGCCGAGCTGCACCACCTGCTCGGGATCGAGCGGGCGGAGGCCGAACGGTACGTCCGCCCCACCCTGTTCGGCGTCGAGGGCGGGCACGCGGCCGCCGACATCCTGCTCGACCAGGGCTGCACCGGGATCGTCTGCGGCTCCGACCTGATGGCGCTCGGTGCGATCCGGGCCGTGCGCGCCCGGGGCCTCGACGTGCCCCGTGACGTGTCGGTCGTCGGCTTCGACGACTCGCCGCTCATCGCGTTCACGGACCCGCCGCTCACCACCGTGCGCCAGCCCGTGCAGGCGATGGCGACGGCGGCGGTGGGCGCGCTCCTGGAGGAGGTCGAGGGGAACCCCGTGCAGCGCACGGAGTTCGTCTTCCAGCCGGAGCTGGTGGTACGCGGGTCCACGGCGCAGCCGCCGGTCGGAACCTCGCTGCAACTCCTTGCGTAACTCCCTGCATTGAGGGGTCCCAAGGGTTGACCGGGGGTCGGGGCACTCGTACGGTCACGGCTGAAAACAGTTGCTGCTAGTTTCGGCAACATCTTGCGACAGTGAAGTCAGCAGGAGGACAACATGGCCAGAAAGACCGTGGCCGCTGCACTCGCCTTCGTGGCGGGAGCCGCTGTGGCCGTCACGGCGCCGACCCCCGCACAGGCCGCCCCGCCCGGTGAGAAGGACGTCACCGCGGTGATGTTCGAGTGGAAGTTCGCCTCCGTGGCGAAGGCCTGCACCGAGCAGCTCGGCCCCGCGGGTTACGGCTACGTCCAGGTCTCGCCGCCCCAGGAACGGATCCAGGGCTCCACCTGGTGGACCGCGTACCAGCCGGTCAGCTACAAGATCGCCGGACCCCTCGGCGACCGCACCGCCTTCAAGTCCATGATCGACACCTGTCACGCGGCGGGCGTGAAGGTCGTCGCCGACTCCGTCATCAACCACATGGCCAACGCGTCGGGCACGGGAACGGGCGGGACCTCGTTCTCCAAGTACGACTACCCCGGCCTGTACTCCGGCGCCGACATGGACGACTGCCGGGCCACGATCTCCAACTACCAGGACCGGGCCAACGTCCAGAACTGCGAGCTCGTCGGCCTGCCGGACCTCGACACCGGCGAGGACTGGGTACGCGGCCGGATCGCCGCCTACATGAACGACCTGCTCTCCCTCGGCGTGGACGGCTTCCGCGTCGACGCGGCGAAGCACATGCCGGCCGCGGACCTCGCGAACATCAAGTCGCGGCTGAGCAACCCGGGCGTCTACTGGAAGCAGGAGGCGATATACGGGGCCGGTGAGGCGGTCTCCCCGAGCGAGTACCTGGGCAACGGAGACGTCCAGGAGTTCCGCTACGCACGGGACCTCAAGCGGATCTTCGGCTCGGAGAAGCTGTCGTACCTGAGCAACTTCGGCGAGTCCTGGGGCTACATGGCCTCCGGGAAGTCCGGCGTCTTCGTCGACAACCACGACACCGAGCGCGGCGGCGACACCCTCAACTACAAGAACGGCGCCACCTACACCCTGGCGAGCGTCTTCATGCTGGCCTGGCCCTACGGCTCTCCGGACGTCCACTCCGGCTACGAGTGGTCCGACAAGGACGCGGGCGCGCCGGGCGGCGGCCAGGTCAACGCCTGTTACAGCGACGGCTGGAAGTGCCAGCACGCCTGGCGCGAGATCGCCTCGATGGTCGGCTTCCGCAACGCCGCGCGCGGCACGGCGGTCACCCACTGGTGGGACAACGGCAACAACGCGATCGCGTTCGGCCGGGGAGACAAGGCGTACGTCGCCCTCAACCACGAGGGCACGTCGCTGACCCGCACCTTCCAGACGGGGCTGCCGGCCGGCACGTACTGCGACGTGCAGTCGAACACGGGCGTGACGGTGAACTCGGCCGGCCAGTTCACGACGACGCTGGGTGCCCACACGGCCGTGGCGCTGCACGTGAACGCGAAGAGCTGCGGCGGCGGCACGACGACCCCGCCGCCGGCCGCCGACGGCGCCTCCTTCAACGTCAACGCCGCGACGGTCTCCGGCCAGAACATCTACGTGACCGGCAACCGCGCGGAGCTGGGCAACTGGTCCCCGTCCGCGGCCCTGAAGCTGGACCCGGCCTCGTACCCCGTCTGGAAGCTCGACGTCTCCCTGCCGGCCGGCACGGCCTTCGAGTACAAGTACGTCCGCAAGGACGCCGCGGGCAACGTGACCTGGGAATCCGGTGCGAACCGCACCGCGACCGTCCCCGCCTCCGGCCGGATCGTCCTGAACGACACCTTCCGCACCTGACAGCTCCTCCCACCAGGGCCGCCCCGCCGGGGCGGCCCCCCTTCCCGTACCTCCAGGGAGAACCCCCGTGATACGCAAGAGAACGGCGGCCGTCGTGGCCACCGCCCTGTGCGCGGCGCTGGTGCCCGCCCTTCCCGCGGCCGCAGCGCCCCCGCCCCCACCCCCGCCGTCCGACAAGGCGCTCGCCGCTCAGCCCGCGCGTCACGACCTCACCCGGGAGCAGTTCTACTTCGTCCTGCCCGACCGGTTCGCCAACGGCGACACGGCCAACGACCGCGGCGGCCTCACCGGCACCCGTCTCGACACCGGCTTCGACCCCGCCGACAAGGGCTTCTACCAGGGCGGCGACCTCAAGGGCCTCACCAAGAAGCTCGACTACATCAAGGGCCTCGGCACCACCGCCATCTGGATGGCGCCGATCTTCAAGAACCAGCCCGTGCAGGGCACGGGCAAGGACGCCAGCGCCGGCTACCACGGCTACTGGATCACCGACTTCACCCAGGTCGACCCGCACTTCGGCACCAACGCCGACCTGGAGAAGCTGATCGACCAGGCCCACGCCAAGGGCATGAAGGTCTTCTTCGACGTCATCACCAACCACACCGCCGACGTCGTCGACTACAAGGAGAAGACCTACGACTACCTCTCCAAGGGCGCCTTCCCGTATCTGACGAAGGACGGCGTCCCCTTCGACGACCGCAGCGGCTCGTTCCCGCGCGTCGACACCGACTCCTTCCCCCGCACCCCCGTCGTCCCCGCCGACAAGAAGAACCTCAAGGTTCCCTCCTGGCTCAACGACCCGACGATGTACCACAACCGGGGCGACTCGACCTTCGCCGGCGAGTCCTCCCAGTACGGCGACTTCGTCGGCCTGGACGACCTGTGGACCGAGCGTCCCGAGGTCGTCGAGGGCATGGAGAAGATCTACCAGCGCTGGGTGCGCGATTTCGACATCGACGGCTTCCGCATCGACACCGTCAAGCACGTCGACACCGCCTTCTGGACCCAGTGGGCCACCGCTCTCGACGAGTACGCCGCCAAGCGCGGCCGCGACGACTTCTTCATGTTCGGCGAGGTCTACTCCGCCGACCCGGCGATCACCGCCCCGTACGTGACCGAGGGCCGCCTCGACGCCACCCTCGACTTCCCCTTCCAGGACGCCGCCCGCACCTTCGCCTCCCAGGGCGGTCCGGCGGACAAGCTGGCGAACCTCTTCGGCCAGGACTACCGCTACACCACCGACAAGGCCAACGCCTACGAATCGGTGCCCTTCCTCGGCAACCACGACATGGGCCGCTTCGGCACCTTCCTCAAGCAGGACAACCCGAAGGCCGGCGACGCCGAACTCCTCCAGCGCTACCGGCTCGCCAACGAGCTGATGTTCCTCACCCGCGGCAACCCCGTCGTCTACTACGGCGACGAGCAGGGCTACACCGGCGCCGGCGGCGACAAGGACTCCCGCCAGACCCTCTTCGCGTCGAAGACCGCCGACTACCTGGACGACGACCAGCTCGGCACCGACCGCACCCACGCGAGCGACGCCTACGACGCCTCGCACCCCCTGTACCGCCAGATCGCCGCCCTCTCGAAGCTCACACGTGAGCACCCCGCCCTGCGCGACGGCATCCAGCAGCAGCGGTACGCCGAGGGCTCCGTCTACGCCTTCTCCCGTACCGACGCCCGCGCGAAGAACGGGCCCGCCGAGTACGTCGTCGCGGTCAACAGCTCCACCGAGGCGAAGACCGTCGAGATCCCGACCGGCTCCGCGGGCATGGCCTTCACCTCGATCCACGGCGGCGACGCCCGTGTCACCAGCGGCGGTGACACGAAGATCAAGGTGACCGTCCCGGCGCTCGGCTCCCTCGTGCTCAAGGCCGCCAAGCCGCTCGGCGCGCCCGCAGCCACGCCGGAGATCACCCTCAAGGCCCCCGAGGCCGGAGCCACCGGCACCGTCGAGCTCTCCGCCGACGTCACGGGCGGGCAGCTGAACCGCGTGGTCTTCGCCGCGCAGACCGGCAACGGAAAGTGGCAGGTCCTCGGCTCCGCCGACCACGCCCCGTACAAGGTCACCCAGAAGGTCACCGCGCCCACGGGAACGGCCCTGCGCTACAAGGCCGTCGTCGTCGACAGCGCAGGCCGCGCCGCGAGCGTGACCGCCGCGACCACCAGCGGCGCCCCGGCCGTCGAGCAGCCGCCGACCGCCACCCAGCGCGACTACGCGATCGTCCACTACAAGCGCACCGACGGCGACTATGCCGACTGGGGCCTCTACACCTGGGGCGACATCGCCGACGGCGAAGGCACCACCTGGCCCGCCGGCAAGCCCTTCACCGGCCGTGACGCCTACGGCGCCTTCGCCTACGTCAAGCTCAAGCCCGGCGCCTCCTCGGTCGGCTTCATCGCCGTGAACAAGGACGGCGTCAAGGACACCGACGCCGACCGGAGCATCGACCTCTCCAAGACCGGCGAGGTCTGGATCGAGCAGGGCAAGCCCGAGGTCCGCAACACCGCGCCCGAAGGCGCGTACCCGCCGCAGGACACCACGAAGGCCGTCCTGCACTACAAGCGCGCCGACGGCGACTACACGGGCTGGGGCCTGCACACCTGGACCGGCGCCGCGAACCCCACCGACTGGAGCAGGCCGCTGGAGCCGGTGCGCACCGACACCTACGGAGCGGTCTACGAAGTCCCGCTCGCGGCCGGCGCCACCTCCCTCTCCTACATCCTGCACAAGGGCGACGAGAAGGACCTGCCCACCGACCAGTCCCTCGACCTCAAGGCCAACGGCCACGAGGTGTGGATGCTCGGCGGCCAGGAGAAGTACCTGCTGCCGCAGCCCAAGGGCAGCGGCGCCGCGCTCGACCTCACCAAGTCCCAGGCGATCTGGATCGACGAGACCACCCTCGCCTGGAACGGCAGCGACGCCGCCGCCTCCAGCGTGCTGCTCGCCTCCCGCGAGGGCTCGATCACGGTCGAGAACGGGACGCTCACCGGCGACCGTCAGGTGCTGCGCCTGAACCCGGCGCAGCTGACCGACGCCCAGAAGGCCGCCTTCCCGCACCTGAAGTCCTCCGGCGCCTTCACGGTCGACCCGCGTGACCGCGACCGCGTCCGCGAGGCGCTCAAGGGGCAGCTCGTCGCCGCCCAGTACGCCGCGAACGGTGCCGTCCTGACCGCCACGGGCGTTCAGCTCGCCGGTGTCCTCGACGACCTGTACGCGACGAAGGCCACCGGGGCCGCGCTCGGCCCGGTGTTCCGGAACGGCCGTCCCACGCTGTCCCTCTGGGCGCCCACCGCCCAGTCCGTCGCCCTCGAACTCGACGGCAAGGCCGTGCCCATGCGCCGCGACGACGCCTCGGGCGTCTGGTCGGTCACCGGCACGCGCGCGTGGACGGGCAAGCCGTACCGGTACGCGGTCAAGGTCTGGGCGCCGAGCGTCCGGCAGATCGTCACCAACAAGGTCACCGACCCCTACTCCACCGCCCTGACCACCGACTCGGTCCAGAGCCTCGTCGTCGACCTCGCGGACCCGAAGCTCGCCCCCAAGGGCTGGAAGAGCCTGGCCAAGCCCGCCGCCGTACCGCTGCGGGACGCCCAGATCCAGGAGCTCCACATCCGCGACTTCTCGATCGCGGACACCACGGCCGTCCCGGCGCACAAGGGCACGTACCTCGCCTTCACCGACACCGGAAGCAAGGGGGCACAGCACCTGAAGGCCCTCGCCGCCTCGGGGACCTCCTACGTCCACCTGCTCCCGGCGTTCGACATCGGCACCATCCCCGAGAAGAAGTCCGCGCAGACCGAGCCGGCCTGCGACCTGAAGGTCTACGCCCCCGACTCCGAGGAGCAGCAGGCCTGCGTGGCCGCCGCCGCGGCCAAGGACGCCTACAACTGGGGCTACGACCCGCTGCACTACACCGTCCCCGAGGGCTCCTACGCCACCGACCCCGAAGGCACCCGCCGCACGGTCGAGTTCCGGCGGATGGTCCAGTCCCTCAACGGCGCCGGACTGCGCACGGTCATGGACGTCGTCTACAACCACACCGTCGCGAGCGGCCAGGCCGACAAGTCCGTCCTCGACAGGATCGTGCCCGGCTACTACCAGCGGCTCCAGGCCGACGGCTCCGTCGCCACCTCCACCTGCTGCGCCAACACCGCGCCCGAGAACGCCATGATGGGCAAGCTCGTCGTCGACTCGATCGTCACCTGGGCCAAGCAGTACAAGGTGGACGGCTTCCGCTTCGACCTCATGGGCCACCACCCGAAGGAGAACATCCTCGCCGTCCGCAAGGCCCTGGACGCGCTGACCGTCGCCAAGGACGGCGTCGACGGCAAGGCGATCGTGCTCTACGGCGAGGGCTGGAACTTCGGCGAGATCGCCGACGACTCCCGCTTCGTCCAGGCCACCCAGAAGAACATGGCCGGCACCGGCATCGCGACCTTCTCCGACCGGGCCCGTGACGCCGTCCGCGGCGGCGGCCCCTTCGACGAGGACCCGGGCGTCCAGGGCTTCGCCTCCGGCCTCTTCACCGACCCCAACTCCTCGACCGCCAACGGCACTCCGGAGCAGCAGAAGGCCCGCCTCCTGCACTACCAGGACCTGATCAAGGTCGGACTCTCCGGCAACCTCGCCGACTACACCTTCACCGACACCTCCGGCCGTACGGTCAAGGGCAGCCAGGTCGACTACAACGGCTCCCCGGCCGGCTACGCCGCCGCCCCCGGCGACGCGCTCGCCTATGCCGACGCCCACGACAACGAGACCCTGTACGACGCGCTCGCCTTCAAGCTCCCGGCGGCCACCTCGGCGGCCGACCGGGCGAGGATGCAGGTCCTCGCCATGGCGACCGCGACCCTCTCGCAGGGCCCGGCGCTCTCCCAGGCGGGCTCGGACCTGCTGCGTTCCAAGTCGCTGGACCGCAACTCGTACGACAGCGGTGACTGGTTCAACGCGATCCACTGGGACTGCCGGGACGGCAACGGCTTCGGCCGCGGCCTGCCTCCGGCGGCCGACAACAAGGCCAAGTGGGGCTACGGAAAGCCGCTGCTGACCGCCCCGTCGCTCACCGTCGGCTGCGCGCAGATCGACGGCGCCTCGGCCGCCTACCGCGACCTCCAGAAGATCCGTACGACCGAGTCCGCCTTCTCCCTCGCCACCGCCGGGCAGGTCCAGGACGCCCTGTCCTTCCCGCTCTCCGGCACCGGCGAGACCCCGGGCGTGATCACCATGCGCCTCGGCGACCTGGTCGTGGTCTTCAACGCCACCCCTGAGCGGCAGACCCAGCGGGTCGCCGCCCTGGCCGGAAAGGGCTACGGCCTGCACCCGGTCCAGGCCGCGGGCGGGGACTCCGTGGTCACGTCCGCGTCGTACGAGACGAGCTCGGGCACCTTCACGGTCCCGGCCCGCACGGTGGCGGTCTTCACCACCCGCTGACCGCACACCCGCACGTGCGGCGAGGCCGGCCGGGGGTCCCCGGC
>NZ_JBHWBS010000007.1:0-63630 GCF_042735655.1 Streptomyces sp. NPDC059567
GCGCTGCGACGCCGGCTGCCGCAGGGCGCCCCCAGCCTGGAGCTCAGGGTCGGCTTGCGGCGCCGGCTTCCCTCTACCGTACGAGCGCCACCGGTGACGTCGGCCCTGCCGGGGACGACTGGAGACCACCCGCCTTCGGGCCCGCGCAGCGTGGCCGGCGGACCGCGACGAGCGCGGCCGGCGGGCGGTCCGTGTCCCAACTCCGCCGGGCCGAAGGATGAGGATTCAGTGCTCGCAGAGGGAGAATTCTCGTTCGTAGAGCTGCTCATTGTGTTCGTCGACGAAGAACTTGCGCTCCTGCATGAGCTGTTCGCGGTAGTTCCTGGCCTGTTCGAGCGTCATGGTCGAGGTGTCGGACCATGGTTGTTGCGGTGACACATCGGATGTCGAGACGATCCTTTCCGACGGGTCGACCAGGAAGAACGCGAGAATCTTGCGATGTCCCGGGCGGGTGGTGTCCGTGAGGCGGAATGAGCCGACGCGGTGTTGCAGGACGTTCGGGAACGCCAGGCAGCGGCCCGCCGGGGTCGATGCCGACCCCAGTACCTGGTTCAGTGCGTCTTCGTCCTCCAGGCCGTAGACCTCACGCAGGCCGTTGTCGTCGTTCTGTTCGTAGTTCGGGTCGTCGAGCGCCGCCCGGAAACTCAGCCGGCTTTCGGTGATGTTCTCGCTGTCCCAGTAGTAGATGCCGGTAGAGACGATCCGTTCGTTCATCATCCCCTCGACGTGCCAGGAACCGCCGGGGTACTCCGGCTTGTCCGGGGTGAGATGAATGGTGGCGAGCTTGACGATGACCTGGAGACGGCTGCCGCGCAGGTCCACTCGGGCGGATGCGTCGGGCAACTCGGGCGGGGTGAAGGCCGGGGCGTCCGGGATGACCGGGCGGCGGTTCTCCCACCAGTCGTCCTGTGCCTGTTCCCACGTACGAACGGCTTCTGCGTAGGCCTCGTCATCGCTGTAGGAGGATTTGTCCGGATACTCCGGCTCCGAGTCGTACCACCCGTAGGGATCGGCCTCGATGCGCAGGGGCCGCGGATGGCGCAGATCGCTGAGCACGTTCTCCAGCAGCGGGCGCATGCGCGCGAACAAGTCCGGCAGGACGGAGGCCAGTTCGTGATGAGTCTCGGGGTGGACGTTGTTGACGTACGAACGGAAGGCGACATCGCCGTCGTCGCTGACCTCGACGTCCGTGGGCAGCCACTGGAACTTCTCCGAGAACTCGTGCTTCGAGTAGCGGTCCGTCGGGTTCTGCCAAGCCCGCTCGGGCGCGCCGCTCACGTCTCTCACCAGGCAGAACAGTGAGGGATGAACCAGATCCAGTACCTGACCGTCGGATCCGGGATGCCAGTCCCGTTCTGCTTCGGGGACCTGTTCCAGAACCTGAACCGCCTCGCGCAGCCGGGACCTGAGCTTGTCGTCGACCAGCGTGTCCGACTGCCACACCCCGTCGACGGCGGACACCTCGACGCCGGTCCGTCCGTCCCGCAGCGCGGCGTAATGCACGAGTTCGGCAAGCACGTAACGAACCTGCGCCTCGGTGAGGCCCTGTGCGACCGCTTCCTGCGTCCACCTGGCGACGACGTCAGCATCGTTCATCTTGTCGAACCAGCCCGGCTTCGCCCGAATGTGCGAGCTGCACTGCATCATCTGCAGTTCCCGGAGCGTTCGGGGTGTCGCGAACGATAGGGAACGGGATGCCTGAAAGGGCAGCGGGAAAGCAGACAGGCCAGTCAATTCTCTTGGTCCTCCGAGTCGGTGTGCGTGTGGCGGGAAGGTTACTTCAGCGGACTGACACCGCAGCCGTGGTCCCCGCCATCGATGCTCCGGGTGTGGTCCTCGCCGTGTGTGGCACACCGGGCCATCGGCGCGTTCGAGCCCAGGAGCCGGTGGGGAACGTCACCTGCCGGTGGAGCCGGGAGGTGAGCCACCTCGTGTGGAGGACGTCGGGTGCGCCCGCCAGGCTGCCAAGGACCGATCGGAACGAGCCTGGCGGGCGAAAGCCCGGTTCAGGCGCCGGCCAGGAACGGCGGGGAAGGGTTCGGTGGCGGCGTTGGTCCGCGACCGCGATCGGCCCGGATCCCGGTCTGTTCGGAGGCGTGATCGTGTGCTGTCGAGCGCGTCAGTGACCTGCGTACCGCACGCACGTTACGGCCGCAGTGGTGGCTTCCTCCGGCGGAGTCGTGAGCCGCGGCCCGGTGTAGTGCCCTGCTCAACGGTGCGCTGTTCAACGGATGCGCTGTTCAACGACCGATCGGGTCAGGACAAATCGACGAACCGTGCACACAATGGAGGTGGGCATAGGCCACAACCTGCGAGGTGACGGCGGCATGCTCGGAGGAGTCTCATCGGACCTGTCGGGTGGGCTCCTGCATGCACGCGTCGAATCGCTGATCGGCCGGATCGGCGCGGGCAGGACGAGCGTCCAGTCGATCGGGCCGGAGCTGCGCGGGCGCGTGGCGACGCGCTTGACGACGGCGTTCCACCTGCGTGGGGTCGAAGCCGCCAAGCTCCTCGCGGAGATCGAAGACGGCGGGGCGCCGGAAACAATGTGGACGGAGCTCTATCGCCTCCAGCTCGAACTCGACGAACTCTTCGAGGAGACCCTGTCCCTCGTGGAAGGCGCGGCCCTGCGCGCCGCCAGCCTCGATGACGGGTACTGCCAACTGGCCGACGCCCTGCTGGACGAGATCGGCGGGAAGACCCCGGTCGCGTGGGACTCGTTCACGGTGCTCGGTACGGAGGAGATCTTCGCGCGGTCCACACGGGTGATCCGTGTCCGCTTTCCGGGTAGGTCGTTCTGGGACCTTCCGGTGGTCGCGCACGAGTACGGGCACTTCGCCGGTCCCGCCGTGACGGTCGACGGGGGCGTGCGAACCGTCCACCCCCTCGAGGACCTGCTCGACGGCGCTCTGGAGGGGTCGTCCGGCGCGACCTGGCCATGGCTGCACGAGCTGTTCGCCGATGCTTTCGCAAGCTTTGTTCTCGGTCCGGCGTACGGCCTGGCCTGCGCGTTCGACCGGTTCGACCCGGCTGTGGCCCGAAACGGCACCGAAACCCACCCCGCCCCCAACATCCGAATGGCGGCGATCGGGGCCGCGCTGGACCGACTCAACCGGGACCATCGCTACGACTACGCGCTCCACACCATGCGCACGGCGTGGAACTCGGGTACGGCCGATGCGGGTACTGGGGGCGAGGAGGGTCTGACCGAGCCGTTCGGCAGCTGGCTGGACGCCTGTATGAACTTCATGTCCGGACACCTTCCGGAGGCCGGCTACGGCGGTTGGTGGACGGCGCAAGAGCTGGCGCACCACTTCGGCGAAGACGAGCAGGAGGGGCCGGAGCACCACGGGAGCGGTCCCGAGGGTGCATACCGGATATGCGACATCGTCAACGCCGGCTGGCTCGCTCGTATCGACGCGGCCGACGCCAGGGCCCGGCTTCGTATCGCGCGACAGGCCAGGAAGCTGGCTGAGTTCAGTGTTTCGTAGGAGGTGATCTGATGCCCCCGTCGATTCTGGAAGAACGCATCGCCTCTCTCCGGCGCAATCTGAAGAGGGCGAACGCAGCCTCCGAGCAGCAACTGGAGTTCGCCCACATCACGGTGGAGGAGGAGCCCTGGATCAGGGCGTTCAACGAGATCCGCAGGAACTCGGCGACCGACCTGAAGATGCTTGAGGCCCTCGTCGCCAAGGTCGACGGCGGGAACATCGATCCGAGTCAGGCCTGGCAGTCGTACTCCGAGATCGAATGCCTGAGCGAGGAGGTGTTTCGCGAATGCCTGGAGGTGCTGGGCGGTCTGGTCTTCCGTGACATGAGGCTGGATGAGCAGATCTGTCTGTTCGCGGACGAATTGATCAAGGAGTGTGCCAAGAGCGTCGGGAAGATGCCCACGATCGTCATCCCCTCGCCCGACCGCGTACCGCCTGTGGACATGCGCCGTATCGCCCACATTCGGTTCCCCGAATGGGATGTCTGGACCTTGCCGCTCGTCGCGCACGAGTACGGGCGCGTGGCGATCGTCGAAACGGAACAGGCGAACGAATTCGCCACTGAGACCGCGCACGAGGCATACCTCGGCCTCGCGGGCGGCCGGGCGGTCACGCCGGAGGCCGTCGAACAGCGGGTCCGCGTGCTGCTGGCGGACGCCTTCGCCGCCTTCACGAACGGCCCTGCCTACGCCTGTGCGCTCATGCTGCTGCGGCTCGACATGGTTGCCCCGTCTTTGGCGTCCCGCGAGCTCGTACGCCAGCGCGCCGACATGGTCAGGGGGGTGATCGACGCACTCGACACCCAGGGCCTGATCAAGGCCCAGATCCACCAGGAATTGGCGAACTGCTGGGAGCAGGCCATCGAGTCGCTGCCTCCCGCCGACCCCGAAGAGGTCGATCCATTGGGCACTCTCGCTCTGGAGCCGGCGGATGTATTCGCCGCTCTGAAGCAGGCCTTCTACCCGGGCGCCGCGTACACCCCTGCGCACTGGAGCAACGCGATGCGCTGGGGGTCGGACTGGCTGGCGCAGCTGGACAGGGGAGAGAGACCTGCCCGCCCCGGCGATGTGCTGAAGACGCATCGCTTGCGGGACGCGCTCCACGCGTCCTGGTACGTACGGATCCAGCGGCCCGAGTGGGTAACGGAGGGCGCCGGCGTGACCCGGGAGTTGTGCCAGAAGATCATCGATGGACGTGGCTGGGGTGGGCCGGGGCCTGTGCGCGGCGAGTCCCGCCCGCCGGGAGGTGGTTGAAGTGACCACGGTCAGCCCCTGGGGCTTCAAGGGCACTCTGGTAGGCCAGCTGTCATCGGAGCTGGCCACAGCGCGCGAGGCGCTCAGATCCGGCAGGGCCGAGGACGGCGCGAGGATCGCGACGCGCCTGGTGACGGAGATCGCCACCGGGAACGCGAGGGCCGACGACGCAGAGGACCAGCAGCGCCTCGAACTGATCCACGCATCCGCGCTGACCACCCTCGGGCGGGCGGAACAGGAGGTGTCTCGGCCGGAGGGCCTACCCCGGTTCGAGGACGCGGTACGGATCTTCAGCCGCGCGGTGCTTGCCGGGGCGGAGCTGCGGCGCGACGAATTCGCCGACTACGGCACGGCGCTCGGTGAACTGGGCAGGCTGGAGGAGGCGGAGCAGTTCGTCACTCAGGCACTGGAACAGGACGCACCCGTACCTGCGGAGGTGGTCCTGGACCTCGCCGACCTGCTGAGCCGACGCTCCGAACATGCGGAGGCGGACCGACTCCTGAACCTCGCGCTTGACGCCGGGGCCGAACATCCGGGGATCGCCGAGCGGCTCGCCCGGCGCCTGGGCGAGGCAGGCCAGCCGGACAAGGCCGCGGAGGCGTTCGCCCAGGCCGGCATGTGGTACGGAGCCGGCGGAACACCCGGCGAGGCTCTCAGATGCTTCGACCTGGCCCTCGGCCTGGCATCCGACCACATCGGAGCGATGGTCGGCCGGAGTTACGCCCTGTACGACCTCGGGCGGTGCGAGGAAGCGCTCGCGGCCGTCGAGCAGGCGCTGGAACGCCATCCGGAATCCGCCGAGGCGCGCGCGTACACGGCGCAGCTCCTCGGCTCACTGGGACGGGGCGAGGAGGCGCTCCGCCTGTTGGAGGACGGATTCGCACTCTCCGGGGAGGTACCGGAACTGCGTGCCGCGCTGGCCCACGTGCTGCTGTCCACGGGCAGGCCGCAGGAGGCCCTCACAGCCACGGACGGATTGCTCGCCGAACTGCCGACCCATGTCGAGCTGCGCAGGCTTAAGGCGCGGATCCTGCGCAACCTCGGTCGTCCGGAAGGTGCGATAGAGATCCTCAGCGGGCTCCTCGCCGAGAATCTGGCCACGACGGGCGACCGGCTCGACGTGATCGACACGGTGATCGGCATGGGCGAGTCCGAACGGGCCCTCACCGAGACGGAACACGCCCTGCTCTTCGTGCCGGAGAACGCTGCCCTGCTCGGGCGCCGCGCGCTGATCCTGGTGCTCCTCGAGCGGTTCGACGAGGCTCTCGACGCGGCGCTGCATGCGACCGCGCTGGACCCCACCGACCCGGTGCCCCTCCACGCCCGGACGGCGGCGCTGATCGCACTGGGGCGGGCCGAGGAGGCTGTGGGACCGCTCCGGCAACTCCTGAGCCTGGGCACGGACTCCCTGGACACCAGACGACAGCTCACCGAGCTCCTCGTCGATCTGGGGCAGCTCGACGAGGCGGACCTCCTGGTCCAGGCGGGACTGCGGATCCACGGAGAGGATCCCGCTCTGCTGAGGTCACAGGGGCACATCGCCATCCTGCGCGGGGCCTACGACGAGGCGCTGACACCTCTTGAGACGGCAGCCCGGCGACTGGACGAGGCCGCCGAGGGGGAAGCCGACGACGACACGGTGGTGGACGTGCACCTCTGGTGGGGTGAGGCGCTGCGCCAACTCGGACGGAACGCGGAAGCCCGCTCCTCCCTGGAGCGCGCCCTCGCACTCCGCCCGGACAGCGGCTGGCTCCTGGGCACCCTGGGGCAGGTGCTGCGGGCGTCGGACCGTGGAATCGCCGAAGAGACGCTGCGCCGGGCCGTCAGCAGTGAGGACAGTCCCACCTTCGCCCACGTCGAACTCGGAGAGCTGCTCCGGGAGGAGGGCCGGCTCGCCGAATCGCGGGACGTGCTCGCCGGAGGCACCGATCGGTGGCCCGCCGACGCATGGCTCTGGGGGAGCCTCAGCGCCACCGAGTACCTGCTCCAGAACTACGACGCGGCGCTCGCGTCCTGCGACAAGGCGCTGTCCCGCAACAGCGCCTACCCCTGGGCATGGGTGCTCAAGGGGTCCGTACTCATGGACACCGACGAACTCGGCCGGGCCATCGAGGCTTTCGACGCCGCTCTGGAGCTGGAACCGGCCAATGGCTGGCCGTGGATGCTTCGTGGCTGGACCCTGGAGATGCTGGGGCGGCGGGAGGACGCGCGCCGGAGCTTCCGGAATGCGGTGGACGGCGGCGCGGACGCCTGGGCGTCGATCGGGCTGGCCGACCTGCGGCTCCAGGAAGGAGGGTTCGAGGAGGCACGACGCGGCTTCGAGCAGGTCCTGTCCACCCTGCCCGGAGTCGACGCCTCCGAGCTGTCCCAGATCGGCTGGTGCCACCTGCGGCTGGACGCCTGCGAGCAGGCCGCGCGCGAGTTCGGCGAAGCCCTGCTCCTCGAGGAGTCCTTCAGCCCCGTCCAGTTCGACCTGGCACTCGCACTGCTGGGCATGGAGCCGGTCGAGCGTGCCGTGGACGCCTACGCCGAGGCCGTCGTGGCCGTGCGCGGCGTCCCGCATCCCGGCCGCAGGAGCTTCCTGCTGCACGTGGCCGAGCACGATCTGGACGTCGTACAGACCCAGCCGAGTTTCCAGAAGGTCGACCCCGAGTTCCTGGACCTGATCCGGTGGATGCTGCGGCGCGACGGACCGGCCGTACCGGGATGGAGGGAAGACATGGAAGGCAAGCTGACGCCGGAGAAGTACCACTGTGCCGTGCACGAGACCGATCTCACGGACAAGGTCGTCGAGTGCCTGTCCAGCGACCCGGTGAGGGTGGTCAACTTCGGCTTCTCCGTACGACGGCGCGGGGGCGCGCGGAAGGACAAGCCGTTCACCGTCGTGGTGCGGTGTCCCGGCTCCGGTACGGGCCAGGACGCGCACGACCACGAGTTCAAAGGAGTTGTCGTGTCATGACCGGCGCGACCGGCTCGGATGCGCCGCCGCAAGCCATGGTGTCGGCCGACACAAGGCGCTGGCAGCGGGCCGCGGCGGCGCTCGAACCCGAGCACACGCTGACCAAGATCGCGACCAATGCGAAATTCGTCCTGACGTCCATCACCCTGCTCGGCACCGCGATCTCCGCGGCCGGTCTCGTGTCGATCACCCGGCTGACGCAACGGCCGGAACTGCTCGCGCTCACCGTGTTCGCGTTCGTCCTTTCGCTGGGCGCGGTGCTGTTGGCTCTGTGGACGCTCGTGTTGCGCAGCCGCGAGGTCAACCTGGACGACCTGGAGGACGTCAAGGCCTGGTACGAGGAGGAGTTCGGCCACGCGGTGCGGGTGGCCGCAGCGGGATGGCTGCTCTGCGCGGGCGTCCTGCTGGCCGGCGTGGCGGCCGTGATCGCCGCCGTCGTGGCGGCTCCGTCGTACCAGGTCGCCCTGCAGAGTGCCGGGTCCGATGGCAAGCACAGCATCACGGCGTCCGCGTCCGCGACCGGCGCCGGCCAGGACTCGGTCCTGACCGTCACCGTCACTGGCACGGACGCGTCCGGCGCTGAGACGGTGCTGATCCGCAGCAGCAGCACGGCCGACGCCGACGGTGCGGCCAAGGTCAAGGCCTCCGTCGACACCGACCGGGCCTTCGCGTCCTACGCGATCGTGTTGACCGACGACGACAAGCAGAAGGCGGCCCTGACCGTTCGCGCGCCCTGACGCCCGCCCGCCATCGGCCAGTCCTCCTGGAACTGGCGCGGCAGGGCACCGCAGGCGGCGGCTGACTCGGATTCCGCCGGAGGCCGGCACCGGACCGTTCGTGTGGCGTACGCACGAGATCGCCGAGCTCGTCTCGGCGCTGGGAAACCAGCCGTTGGTCCCCGGTCGGGGTCGGGGTCGGCGGCGTCGGCGTCGACACAGCAGTCCCACGGGCTGAGCCACAATCCGGCCCGTGTGCGGCCCGGAACTGCTGGTCAGGACCGGGACGGGTGTGATGGACCGGAGAAGAGGCGTACTTCGACGCCTCCCCGATGGGCCAAGCTGCAGGCGGCTGGTCCGTGTAGGGCCGGATCGTGGTCGGCACGGAGCGGCCGGTGGACGTCTGCCGGCACCACCCGAAGGTAGTTCCTGCGTCGACGAGGTACGTGAGCATGTCGTCCGCGGTCGTGAACCCATGGACGATCAAGAACGTGAAGTCGTTCGCCTCAAGGCTGTACGGCACCACGAGGTGCGGCCGGCCGGCTGTCTCCACGTAGAAGGGCAGATCGTCCGAGTAGTCGTCGGGTTGTCGAGGAAACCGCCTTCCTCGACGACGAGGTGCCGTGTCGCGGAACTTGTCCGGCCGGTGTACCAGCCGACGGGCCGGCGTCCGACGAGTCGCTCGATCGTGGCGGCCGTGCGCCCGATATCGGCGCGCTCGACGTCCTCGGGAACGGCGCGGTCGTCGATCCAGCGCCAGCCGTGCCCTGCCACCTCCCAGCCGGCGGCGTCCATCGCGCGCGGCATCCGGATTGCGCTCCAGGGCCTGTCCGACGGCGTAGACGGTGAGTGGCACGTACCGAGTGTGCGATGAATGCGTCAGAACCCGGCGCGCGAGCAGTAGGCGAACATCGCCCCGACGTTCAGATCACGTCCGCCGACCACCGGCGGCGCACCGACGACCTCGTGCAGGAACCCCTCCGAGGCGCGGTCGCCGTCAAGGACGCTAGGCTCGCCGCCCTCCTCGTAGTCGAGAACAAGACTGACGGCGACGCGAGCGCCACCGGGCCAGGCGGCAGGAGGCGGCTCGGCGCCGTAGCCGACGAGGTCGCGCTGGTGCTCGGACACGGGCGGCACCCTATCGGTGATCGACGACCGTCCGGACGACGCGCTGCGACGCCACTCCGGGACCCACGCGTCTGGTCGCTCCGCACCGCTTCACCCGCCGGCCGATGACAGCCCACCCTGCCGGGCACGGCCGCGCATGCGCCTCACGGAGGTTCCGGAGAAGGCCGGCGGGGAACATGACGCTCCGGATCGTGGAGTCGCGGTACGTCGACGTCGTCGCCCCGGTATTGGCGAGCCCTCGTGCCGCACTCGATGTATGTGCCCCAGCTGTCCGTCGTTCTCGCTTGCTCAACGCACTTCGGGACGCCGAACATCCCAGGGTTCATCGGCGAGTTCGAATCCCGGAGGGGCGGTCCGGGCCTGGCCGGAGGGGCGGGTGTCGTGCCGGCGAGACCGTGCTTGGTTGCGTGGAACGTCATGTGCCGACCGGATGAGAGGCCGGAACTCACGGCTCGTCCGATTTCGACCGTTCTGCCCCTATGATGCCCGTGCCATCCCATTGTTCTGAAGGAGTATCTCGTGGCATCTCGTCTCAACCCGTACATCAGCTTCTCCGGCGATGCGCGGCAGGCCATGGAGTTCTACAAGAGCGTCCTGGGCGGTGATCTCAGGCTCAGCGGTTACGGCGAGTTCGGCTCCGAGGTGCCGCCTGGATACGACGACAAGATCATGCACGGCATGCTCGAGACCTCCGGCGGATTGACGCTGATGGGCGCCGACGTGCCGCCGGGCATGGAGCACAAGGCCGGGACCAACTTCGCGGTGAGTCTGAGCGGCGACGACGCGGACGAGCTCAGGGGCTACTGGGAGAAGCTGTCCGCCGAAGGCGCCGTCTCCGTACCCCTGGAGAAGCAGATGTGGGGCGACGTGTTCGGAATGTGTACGGACAAGTTCGGCATCACGTGGATGGTCAACATCAGCGAGCAGGTCTGACCGCGCTCCCGGCTCAGTGAGAACGGAAGACTCGGCCGCCCCATCCACCTTGGAGCGGCCGAGCCGGTGGTGCGCCACCTGCTGTGCGAGCCGGATGATCCCGCGCCGCCATCCGGGCCGTGTCCCGGTGTCTGCGGAGTCACGGTCGCGAGGCGACGTCCGTGACCGTGACGCCACGCCCGCCTCGTCCGGGAGGTTGGACCGGCGCTGTGGCCGGCATCGCGACGAGAGGAGCGGCCACGGGTCACTAGGTGGTGCTCCACCCGGCTGTGCCGGAGTACGACACATGGGCGGATCGAGTGCGGCGACTTCTCTGCCTGTGCGGTGCTTGTGTGCGTTGTCGGGTGCGTAGAGCAGCGCCTCGGCCCAGACGAGGTCGTCGGTGTACGGGACGAACCGCTGTGGATCTCGAAGTACGCTCTCGTGCTCTCCACGGCCGGCGACGACCGCGGCACGGGTGGAGAGGAACTGAGCGCTCGACAGATTGTCGCCGTACCGCGGTCCCGTCTGGACAAAGCCCAGGAGAGCTGCTCTGCGGACCTGGTCACCTTGGATACACGGCTGTTCGCCAGCCGGGCGTCAGGGCAGCGGCGATCTTGTCGCCCTGGACCGGCCTTCCGCGGAGGAGTCGCAATCCTGCGCGGCCGAACATCTGGCGACCGAGCGCGGCGACGGCGGCCGGTCCGGCACGGGCCGTGCGATGTCATGTGAAGTGCAGGTAGGCACGGAGGCGCACGTAGCTCCTTTGGCAGCCGAGGGGCACGATCTCTCCCCCCGCACACAGCTCCGGTCGTCGAGGCAGGGCCTTCACTCGTCCAGGACGGACGACCGCTTCCGCACTGGTCGGTGCAGCGCCGGCCCTCGGGTACGGCAGTGGCTTGCCCAGCCCTGCGCAGGGAGCCTTGAGCCGGCCCGGCCTCATGGGAAGTTTCACTGGCGGAACGGACAACCCCCCGCCCACGACCGTGCCGGTGAGCAGCCGGCCTGGCTCAGACTGAGAGCAGGTCCACCACGAAGACCAGGGTCGAGCCCGCCGGGATCAACGGCGAGGGCGACTGCTTGCCGTAGCCGAGACGCGGGGGAACGATGATCTCGCGCCGGCCGCCGACCTTCATCCCCCTCACCCCCCGGTCCCAGCCCTTGATGACCCTGCCACCGCCCAGGGCGAACTTGAACGGCTGGCCCCGGTCCCAGGAGGCGTCGAACTCCTTCCCGGACTCGAAAGTGACGCCGACATAGTGAACCCTGACCACCATGCCGGGCTTCGCCTCGGCCCCGTCCCCGACGACCAGGTCCCGGATGGTCAGCTCGGTGGGAGCATCACCCTCCGGAACGTCGACCTCAGGCTTCGTCAGTTCGCTCATCGCAGCCTCATCCCTCTCCGCCGGAAGCCCTCGCACGGACCAGCCGGACACATGGACACTCCATGCGGCAGATGATCACGCTATCGAGAATGCCGACTCCCGGAGCACATCAGCTCCAGCGGAGCGCGTCGCTCAGCCGGCATCCCGTACCGGCCTCCTCGTCCGCCATCGCTCGGGGCGATGCGCCAAGCGCTCGAGCGCTGCTGGCGGCACGCTTCAGGCCGGGCATGTCTCTCCCCGGCCGTCGTCGCGCAGGGCGGACGGCCGGGGAGAGCCAGGGGTTTCCTCCTAGAGGGTGCCGTGCCAGGTGCAGGCGTCAGCCCCTTCACCTGGCGGGCAGTTCCACCCGCGGGCGTCCGGGCCGGCCCAGGGCGGGTCGTTGACGTCGGAGCCGAAGGTGGACTTGGGCGGGGGCTCTTCCATCAGATACCCCGCCTTCTCTGTCTTGGGATCCTCCTCGGTGGTGTAGTAGTAGACGCGTACGGCCTTCAGGAAAGGCCGGTACGTGTCCCAGCGGCGCTCCACTGCCCCGAGCACGGGCAGATTGAGCCCTGTGCCGGCGGGCGTGGCGGCCGCTTGGTACGTGTCGTTCATGCCGCCGTCCTTTCGGGCCTGGCCGGGGCCGCGGCACAGCCGCGGGCGCCCGGGGTGCGGCCCTCACTTGAAGAAGGCGCCGATCGCCTTCGTGGCCAGGGGCAGCAGCCAGGCGAAGTCCGCCTCGACGCCGCCCCCGTTCTCAGAGCCGGCGGCATGGGGGGCCGGCCGGGTGCGATCGACGGCCGGTGCCTGGACAGGCGCGCGCACGACGGCCGCCGGGGCCGTGTGCTGGGGAACGTCCTTGTTCATGTCCGTGTCCTTTCAGAACAGTGCGCCGTGGTGCTAGGCCCGGCGGGAGAGCCAGGCGTCCAGCATTCCTTTGGCTCCGTGGCCGATCAGCTCCCAGGGCATCTCCCAGCTCGCCTCGACGCCCCGCAAGCCGGCGCCGGCGCGTGCCGGGGCCGCGGGGCTCCGGTCGACCGCGGGCGTCTGCAGGGGAGGCCGGGGGGCGGCCGGCGACGGGGCTGTGTGCGGGATTTCGCTGTTCATCGCGGTGTCCTTTCGAAGAAAGGTTCGTGCAGCGGTGGCCGGGGCGCCTGGGCGCGGGCCACCGCTGCCGCGAGGGGTGCTACAAGGTGACCTCTAGAAGAGGACCTTCTTCGCGATGTTCCAGACGTCACCCAGGCCGAAGTTGGCCTGGACGCCGTCGGTCCCTTCACCAGCGTTCTTGGGGCCGGTCGGGCTGCGGTCGATGGCGGGAGTCTGGAACGGCGTCTGCGGAGCGCCGGCCGGAGCCGGCCGCTCGTCGTACTGCGTGAACGACTCGTTCATCTTTCTCACCTTTCACCTGGTGACGATCCGGCGAGCGGTTGCCGCCGGACGGCTTGTGTTGCCCGGCGCCACGGCGTGTGTCACAGCGCCTGTGACCGCTGCGCGTAGCACATCTGCCGGGCAGGTCCCCACAGGTCCGCGCAGCCCGAGCGTGCTGCCTGGACGCCGTGGTCCGGCTGCTGCTGCGGCTGCCGCGACTGGTCGCGGCAGACCGGCGGCGCTTGCGGCGGGAAGGAGGCGGGCACGAGGGCGGGAAGCCGGGGGGTGGGGTTGGCGGTCGTGTCCATGAGGAGCTCCTCGGTGTGGGGCGGCGGTTACACGCCGCCGATGAAGGTGTGGACCGGAGCGAGGCTGACCGGTACTTCGTCGCTCACGTCGAACGTGAACAGGTACGACACCGGAGCGCGCTGGTCGTTCTCGGGGTCGAAGAAGGTCAGGACGACGTCCTGGCAGTCAGAACCGGTACGACAGAAGGGGCTTGGGGTCACGCTGACGGTGTCCAGCGAGTAGAAGTTGTTGCCGCTGCCGGGGACGTGCTCGGCGGAGAGGATGCCGTCCTGGATCTGGGCGCCGACCACGAACGCGTTGGTGCCGGCGGCGTTGAGCGCGCGGTCGGCGGAACTCCGTCCGAGGTTGCGGAACTTCCAGTAGATCTTGTCCAGCAGGGCGCGGATCGTCTTCTTGAGGAACTCGCCCTTCTTGCCGTCGAACTCGTTGCGGACCTCCGCCTCGGCGGCGTCCTGGGCCGCCGCGGAAGCCTCGTCTGTCAGGCCGTTGCTCTCGGCCTCCTCGGCTGCCTGCCGACGCGCCTCCCTCACGCGGGTGGCGACCACCGCGGCGTACACCGCGTTGACCAGCAGCGTCTCGTTCCACGTGAACAGTCCACGGCTCTTGACCTCCACCACGGGCAGCACTTCGCCCGAGAACAATCGGACGGTGCGGTCCGTGAGGACCCCGGGTATCGAGACCCGCGAGATGTAGTCGATGTCCTTCTGGTTCTTGGACTGCCCCAGCAGGGCGTCGCGGAAGGTGCGGTAGACGTAGGAGACCGGTGGGTAGGCGAGGGTCTCGAGGATCTGGGCGAGGAGCCCCGCGGTGTCGGCCCCGGCGTCCTTCCCGACGCCCTTGGCGGCGTTCTCCGCGAGCTTCTGCACCTTCTCCTTGGACGCCTTGGGGTCGGTGATGATGGGCCGGGTCCAGTCCATGCCCACCGGCATCTCCGCCTCCAGGGCGTAGATCGGGGTGGCGTCCATGTTGAGCGTCCAGATCAGCTTGTCGGAGGCCCACGGGTTCTTGCTCAGGTAGGCATGCAGCTGCTTGGGGTCGTAGACATTCGGCTGGGTCTCCGTCTCCGGCTGATCTCCCTTGGCATCGACGACGATGTTCGGCATCAGCTGGCGGAAGCTGTCGCGACGTGCCTCGGTCTGGAAGTCGAACCCGATGGTGCCGATCGCGTAGATCAGCTGCCGCCCCGGCGCCGGGGCCGTCGGGTGGCCGCTCCCGCTGGGACGACCGCCCGCTTCTGCGCACGTACCGCCGCACCCCGCACATGACGGGCACACGCCCGTGGGCGTCGCAGAGGCGGCGGGCTGCGCGGCGGTGGAAGGAGCGGCAGGCGCGGCCGGTGCGACGGGTGCGGCGGTGGGCACAGCTCCGGCGGCGGCCTGCACACCAGCCGTCATATCGGCCTGGGCCGCACCCTGCGTCGCCCTGGACGCTGCCGGCGGGTAGGGAGGGGGAGCGGGCAGCGCTTCCGGCGCTGTGGATACCGCAGCCGGCCAAGGCGCGGTGACCGGCACTCCATCGGTTCCCGCGGTCTGTGCGAATCCGCCGCCCGGCACACCCTCCGCCCACGCCGCGCCCGCCGGGTCCTGAGCCCCGGCCGGAATCGCAGGCGCGGCCGTGGGCATGGCTGCGGGCGTGGTCGTGCGCGCGTCTGTGGGCGTGGTCTCGGGAGGCTGGGAGGCCTGCGCGTGTACGGCATTTGTGTCCATGACGATGGCTCCTTCTCTCGGTTCGGCGTGAGTCGTCCCCCGGCCGGCCGGGGCCGGTCCGCCTGCCTGGTCGACCAGGGCGAAGGCGCCGGCGGCATTCAGCAGGCCGCGAAGCAGCCTGCGGCACTCGGTTGCGTCGTCGGGGCCGCAGGGCGGGCGGAGCGCCGACTCCAGGACGGCGCGGCCCGCCGCGATCGGGTCGGCCGCACGCCCCATGGCCAGCTGCCTGGCCACCAGCAGCGCCACGACCCCGGTCACCGCCGGGGCGGCGAAGCTGCTGCCGGTCAGCGAGGCGAGTCCGCCGTCGGGTGCGGCTCCCTGGATGTCCTGGCCTGGCGCCAGCACCCCGTTCAGCCGGTAGGCGGCGCCCCAATTGTTGATGCCGAGCGGCACCCCGGTGGCGTCGGCCGCTCCCACGGCGACCACGGACGGCGTGGCGGCGGGCGCCTGCAGACAGTCGCACCCGTCGTTCCCGACCGCCGCGACCACCAGCACCCCTTTGTCTTCGCACAGCCGAAGCGCCCGTTCGAGCATGCTGTTCGGGGTGCCTGCGGGGGTGCGTTCCCCGCCGCTGATGTTGATGACGTGGGCGCCGGCTTCCACGGCTTGCTCCACGGCCCGGGCCAGGTCCAGCTGGGGCACGCGGGTCACCCGGCCGTCGGGGGACTCCCGGAAGACCGGCAGCAGCAGGCCGGTGCAGCGCGGCACAAGGCCCGTCACCGAACAGGCGGGCTGTCCGAAGAGCAGGCTCGTGACGTGGGTGCCGTGGAGCGACATCGGACCGGGCCCGGCCGGGTCGGACACCAGGGTGGGCATACGGGTCAGGTTCGCTCCCGCGAAACAGGGATGTTCCACATCCACGGGGCCGTCGAGCACCGCCACACGTACCTCGGGGCTCCCAAGGAGCTCGCCGTGTCCGGCGATCCCGCGTACCACCGACCGGATGTCCATCCTGAACCTCCGCGATCTGCGACATCCCGGCGTACGCCGGGATGGGTCCGTCGTGGCCCGGCCAACCCGTACACGGCGTACCGCGCCACGACAGAAGGTGTCCCACCAGCGCATTGCGGAGACGTTGCTCTTCCCGGCGCGGCGCGTTCGCGAGCCGTCGCCGAAACGTTCGGCGCGCGTCGCACCACTCGGGGGCGAAACGTTTCTGCATCGTGAATGCGGCGCATCCCACGCCTCACCGGACCGGCACAAACGCGCCGCGACGCGCAACCGACCCGCACATTCCACCGGTTGCAGCCGCATAGGGCCTCGCGCACAGTGAAAAGCGTGTCGCAGCGAGCACGACTCGAACTCCTTCGCCCCCTCCAAATCACCTGCGGGGGGCGGCGCGTCACTGTCTCCGCCGCGGCTCAGCGCCTCCTGGCCTTCCTGGCGCTGCACCGCGACGGCGCACACCGACGTGACGCAGCCGAACAGCTGTGGCCCGACTGCACCCCATGCCGAGCGGCCGCCAACCTGCGATCCGCCCTTTGCCAGGGCAGGAAACTCGCAACGACACCCGTCATCGACAGCGCGGACCACACGCTGGCCCTCTCACCCTCCCTCGCCGTCGACTTCCACGACGCGTGGGACGCCGCCCACCTCCTCGTGTCCGGCGACGATCCACCCCCCGGCACCGACCAGCTCGTCACAGACCTCAGCCAGGTCATGCTCCCGGGCTGGGACGACGAATGGCTGCTCCTCGAACGCGAACGCTGGGACCAGCTACGGCTCTACGCCCTGGAAGCACTCGCCCAGCGCTTCCAGTCTGAAGGCCGCCACCTGTCGGCGCTGCAGACCTCTCTCGTCGCCGCCTCCATCGACCCGTACCGTGAGACCCCCCACCGCATCGCCGTCGAGGTACATCTGGCCGAGGGCAACCCTGCCTGTGCCGTCAAGCGCTACCACGACTACCGGCGCCTGCTCCAGGCGGAGTTGAAGGTTGCCCCGTCCGACCGGCTGACCCGCCTCGTCCGCGACCTGACGCGGACGTAGACGCCCCCGCATGCCCGCCCGTTCGTCAGCCGGCCTGCGGCCTCGGCGGCCTTGAGGTTGCGGACCATGTCGTCGAGGCTGGTGAAGTAGATCGGCGTCTCGCCCTGGTGTTCCCCCACCGCGCCCCCTTTGATGGGGGCGCCGGTGGCGGCTCGGTGCGGGCGCCGGCCGCGTGCTGATGGGCCCGCTCTATCGACGGCCGGGCCGGTGGATGATCGGCTGGGCGGAGGAAGTGTCGGCGGCTCGCGGCATCGGGGTGATAGTGGTGCGGCCGTGGGGGAGGGACTACTGGTGCGAGTGGCGAGGGCAGTATCGCTGTGTGGACGCAAGCGGCCAGTCTCTGCGGCACACTGACGGCAGGCAGGAATTGCGGCGAACGGGGGGTGTCGTGGTGCCCGATAGTACGGGGGAGGTACGCCGACTGCGGGAAGAGGTCTTCCGTATCCGCCGGGAGAACGGGGACGTGACCCCCGCCCGGTTGTCGCAGCTGGCCTGGGAATGCTGGTCGCACCAGCTCAGCGCCGAGACGGCATATCTGGCGCAGTGCACGATCCGACAGGACGCGGTCGACGGCGGCGACCCGGATCGGCGGGTGTACGCCCGGGCGCTCTTGATCGCGGCTTTGAACCGCGGCCAGCGGCTTGCGGAAGCGGCGGACATCGTCGACCAGGGGGAACCGCCGTCCCCGGGAAGCTCTCCCTCGGCCCGCTTCCAACTACACCTCAACGAGGGTGTGGTGATGATCGAAACGGGACGCTACGAGGAGGCACTCGACCGGTTCCGGCTCGCCGACGCACATGCCGACAACGTCGACTCCGGAGAGCTGCACGGTGTGCTGGAGCTGAATCGGGGAGCGGCGCTGAACTCCCTGGCCCGCTACGACGAGGCGATTACCGCGCACTCCCGTGCACTGGCCGAACTTCCGGCCCACCGTCACCCGGAAGCGCTGCACAACCTCGCCAACGCACTGGCAGGCAGCGGGCGCACGGATGATGCCGAGCAGCACTACCGGGAAGCGTTCGAATCGGCCAGCGGCAATCCCAGGGTCCAGGGGAACGTCCTGAGCAATCTTGCCAAACTCCTCATGCACGAGAATCGCGCCGACGAAGCAGCGGACATGTTGCGCGACGCCTTGGACCTTCGGGCCGCCGCTGGGGACGTCATCGGTCAGGCTCGGTCGCACGAGTTGATGAGCACCTTACTGGTCGAGCGTTGGGACTTCCGGGGCGCTCTGGACCATGTGGAGCGCTCCTTGGTGCTGAGCCGTGGCGCAGGGGTGCCCGATTCCCCGGAAGTGGTCGAGCGAGCACGCCGATTGGCGGAGATGCTGCACAGGCTGGACGCCTCGCCCGCCGAGGAAGCGCAGATCCTGGTTCACCGGATGCGCCAGGCAGTGATGGTCTCGGAACTGAGAGAGCTGCTCGAATCGGCCCCCCGGGAGGTGCTGAGGCGGGTCGGCCCGGTGCTGGAACGGGAGCAGCAGCAGGGGCGGGGCAGCGAGACGCTCAAGGAGCTGGCCCGTCTCGTGCATCGGGTGCTGGAGCAGGGCACTCAGATGGCGATCGCAGAGTTCACCGCGAAGCAGGCCGAGCGGAACAGGCTCATCAGCACCGCCAAGGAATTCTTCAAGAGTGATTCCTGGCTGGCGCGCAAGCGCTACTACGAGGCTCACCGGAAGGCGCTGGAGAGCGAAGAGCTGAGGGGGATGTTGCCGGGGCTGGCCGAGCGGCCGGGACCGTTGCACGTCGCGCCGGGGGATGCCGAAGCTCTGCTGCGGCTCGTCGCGGCATGCCGGGACGAGGGCGTGGACATGGCGTTCGCCCGGCTCCCGGCCGAGGGCCCCATGGACCTGATCAGCCGGTTCGTGCAGGTGGGAACCTGGCGGGAGAGCCTGGCTCTCGTACAGGCGCACCCTGCCTGGCTCCTCGGCGACGAGGTGTCGCGGGTACTGGAACAGGCGGCCCTCGGACCGAACCCGATCCAGCGCGCTCGCCTGCAGACCCATCTGGAAGTGCTACGGCAGTGTCGGCTGGTGGGGCCGGAGGCGGCCTGCGCCGCCGCTCCATCTGGCATGGACGGACCACTGGGCACCAAGAGCGCCATCGCCAGCTGGAGTTTGAAGGGCGCCGAGGACCATCCCGACGAACCGTTCGCAGCGGAGCGAAGACTGGCCGAGCACGCGGTAGCGAGCGGCGACGAAGAGTCCGAGATGCTGGCCCTCGTCGGCCTCGGAAAGCAATATCTGCAACGGGCCGAGGGCGATCGGCGGCACAATCTCGAACGGGCGCGGCAAGCGCTGTCGCGGCTACGGGAGATCTCCCGATCCATGCTCCGGTTCCAGACCTTCGGCGGGGCCAGCGTAGATCTCGGGATGGCACTGCTGGAACTGAGCAGGCTGAGCCCGCCGGGGGACGGGCTCCTGGAGGAGGCCCGGTCCGTCTTCAGGGAAGTGCTCGGGCGCTCGGACAACCGGTTCCCCGCTACGCACGTCCGGTCGGCCGCCCGCGGCATGTACGAGACCCTGAGAGCCCTCGAAGCGGCAGATCCGACTCTGGGGCGTCGCGCGCGGTTCCGGGCCGAACGCACCGCCGCCTGCCAGGCCGCGATGGACGCGTCCGATGAACTCGTACGAACCGGTGGGGTGGAGGACCGCCGCAAGGAGTTCCAACAGACGTTCTGGGCCTGTGCGCAATTGGTGGAGGACCGCTTCGCCGAGCGTCGCTTCGCAGACGCGCTGATCGCCGCCGAGCGGGGCCGAGGGCGCGGGTTCCTCGCGGAAATCGGCGGCACGGGCCCACTGCCCGACTTCGTCCCCGTAGCCCTCGTCCGTCGAGAGGACGAGGCGCGATCCCGGCTCGCCGTGCTGAGGGAGCGGGCCACCCAGGCAGACAGCGTGGACGCCATTGTGGCGGAGCAGACCCTGGCACACGTACACCGCGAACTCGCCGTCTTTTCACCTCGGTTGGCTCTGCTGCGTACGGGTGCCGCGCCGACCCTGGACGAGCTCCTCGAGCTGAGGGGCAGTCTCGAACCCGGCACGGTGCTGCTGTCCTGGTTCTCGATGCCCCATGCCTGCATCACCTTCGCCCTCTTCGACGACGGACAGGTGCTGGCCGAGAAGTCTCCCCTGTCCTGGGCGGACCTCGAGTCCTACTGCGCGCTGGCCAGAGCTGACGTCTGGCGCCGCCCCAGCAGCCCCGACCAGCCACTTTCCCCGGCGTGGGCGAAGCTCACCGACGCTCTGGTGCCACGGGCCTGGTGCCCGCGCATCGCCGAGGCGGCGGCCACCGTCCTCGTACCGCACGGCCTGCTCCACGATCTGCCGCTGCACGTGCTTCCCGTGGCGGGGCTGGACGGCCGATCGCTGACCGAGATCGCCCCTGTGCGTTACTTGCCGGGTCTGGTCCTGGGGCGACGCCTCGACAACCGCCGTCCCGAAGACGGGTCCGCCCTCGTGCTCGCCCACTCCGGTGCTGACCCGGCCGCGGGGAACGACGAGTTCCTCCGAGAGGCGCACGAGGCCACGGCACTGCTGGGCGCGGGAACGGACCGTATCGCCACCGGACCGGACGCGAGGATCGACCGCATCGCCGAACTGGGGCCGACACTCACGGCCTTGCACATCGCGGCACACGGGTTCTTCGATCCGGAGGACCCACTTGGTTCCGGCCTGCTCTTGTCCGACGGCACACAAGGAGGGTTCGAAGTGCTCTCCGCACGCACGGTGATCTCACGGGTAAGGCTCAATGGGGCGGTCGTGGTGCTCAGCGGGTGCGACTCCAACCGCCGTGAATTAGGACCGACCGATGAGGGCGAGGGGCTCGTTCGGGCTTTCCTGGTGGCCGGTGCCAGGCAGGTCGTTGCGAGCCAGTGGAAGGTTGACTCCGCGGTGACTCGCTCACTGATGAACGGCTACTACTCCCGGGTGAAGCGGAACGCCGATGTGCCCGGGGCCATGCGGGACGCCGCGCTTGAGCTGCGTGCCGAACCGGATACCGCACACCCCTACTACTGGGGACCGTTCGTAGTCGTGGGAGTGTGACAAGCAATGCCCTTGGACGAGGCCGACGCACAGACCGCCTTCCCCGAGTGGCGGCCGGACGCCGTCCACCGCTGGTTGGAACCTTCTGACGAAGGAGGCGGTGTACGGGGGCCGGTCGCGCTGCCTGATGCCGCTGGCAGACCACATGTCGAGCTGCCCCGTTCGGTCTTCGACTGCATTTCCCTCGACGGGCTGCGTGACCACCCGTCGGTGGATCCGCTCGTCAGGGCCCAACTGGACGCGGGCGTCTCTTTCCGGCTCCTGCGGTTCCCCTTCTCGCTGCGCCGGCCGGCCGACGGCAGGGTCCGCGAGATCGTCTTCTCCGTACGGCTCGACGGTGGCGACGGGAGCGGACCGCCGCGTGTGCACAGCATCCACCCCACACGCGAAGAGACGCATGACGAGGTAGCGACCGATGTCGCCCTGGAACCGCAGCTGAGTCTCGGTTCGCTCGCGCAGGTGGGAGTGGGCCGGATCGGGCGCACGGTCACGGCGCGGCGCAGCCGCGCGGCAGTGGTGGGGCTGTGGGGCGAACTCGGCGCGGACTGGGTGCTACAGACGCCGAATCGCTCGGACTCGGGTCTCGACGGCACCTGGGAGTTCCTTTCGGTCGTCCGCTGGGACGGGCCGCCGGGTCGACTGAGCGCTCTGCTGGCGGTATCGGCGACGGTGGAAACCTCAAGGAGGCTGTGGACGACGAAGCGGGTGGAGCATGCGTACGGGCCGTACGAACTCGTTGGGTGCCAGGCCATCGTCTGATTTCTTGCAATCAATCGTCATCGGACGGAACATAGGCGGCGATCAGCATGCGGCCGGCTGAGGGTGCGATCGAAGCCCCCTAGTGGCGTGGCTGGCCTGGTGCTGCCTGCGGCCGTAGCCGTGGGCGAGTTCGAAGGCGACGTCCTGGAGCAGGGCAGCGGGGACGTGCGCTGAGAGCCGTATGGACCAGAAGGGCTGTTCGGGATGGTTGCCACCCCAGATGGTCCAGGTGTCGCGTGTGGCGGTCGGCTTCGTCGCGGCGAAGGCGTTGAAGGGATTGCGGCCAGCTCCTCGGTGGGCGCGATCCACTCCACTGCTCGGGCGTTGACGGTCAACTGCCAGCCGGTCTCGGCGAGGCTGTCGAGTAAGGCGCTCATGCTTGGTGAAGAAGCCGGTCAAGAGGGCTTCGTGGTCGCCGGGGTCGGCGGCGTACACGGGCACCGTCTCCGGCCTCGGTTCGTTGGGCGCAGCGTTCTCGGCCGGCGTGAACGTGGGTGGCTGGGAGGGAGGTTTGGTGAGGAGTTCGGCGGCGGCGCGTTCGATGTCGGTGAGGGGGGCCGGTCCGAGGCGGGCGGCGATCGAGCACTGGCTGTGGAAGTCCGTCCTCGCCGTGGAAGTGGACGCTCCTGCCGTCTCAGTAGGTACCGACCGCCACGGTGGTCCAGCCGTCGTACGCGTGGAGGCGGCCGGAGGCGATGTCGTCGTGGATCTGCTGGGCGGCGGCGCTGGGAAGCCGCGCCATCGCACGCGGCGTTCCTCCAGTGGTGCGCGCCTGAGCATCTCGTTGCTTGTGCGCGGTAGGTGAGGAGTGTGGTTGACGAGCCGGGCAGAATTGCCGACGACCGCGATGCTGCTCGTCGGCCGGGACGGGGTTCATGGATCCGCCGGCTCCGGCGACCAGCCCGAGCAGGTTGACTCCGATGGCGAGGCCGTAGTTCTGGCGTACGACGCGCAGGGTGTGGCCGCTGAGTTCGACGACGGCGGGGACGTGGCGCAAGTCGTTGCCGGCCAGGGCAATGTCGGCGGTCTCCAGTGCCACGTGCGAGGAGTGCTCGCCCAAGGCGATGCCGACGTCGGCCAGCGCGAGGGCGGGGGCGTCGTTGGTTCCGTCGCCCACCATGGCGACCGTGTGGCCTTCGGCCTGGAGGTCCCGGATCAGCTGGAGTTTGGCCTCCGGCAGGGCATGCGCATGGACCTCGGTGATTCCGACGGGGCATTTGCACAGGCCAGAAAGTGCTCAGCGTCTGCTGGCATGCACAGTGGAGCGGCGATCGGACTGGCCCGTGCACGGCCCGGATCTTCGCTATGAAGTGGGATATCGGAGGCAAGCGAACTCTGCAATCACCCGACTTCGGTAGCCATCTCGAGACCAGGGAACGGTGCCTGACCGGCCTTTTTGTGCAGGTCAGACGCGTGCTCAACCTTTTAGAAGAAGCCGATCTTCTTGGGTGAGTAGCTTACTAATAGGTTCTTCGTCTGCTGGTAGTGGTCCAGCATCATCTTGTGGGTCTCGCGGCCGATGCCCGACTGCTTGTAGCCGCCGAAGGCCGCGTGTGCCGGGTAGGCGTGGTAGCAGTTCGTCCAGACTCGGCCCGCCTGGATCGCGCGGCCCGCGCGGTAGGCCGTGTTGCCGTCGCGGGTCCAGACGCCCGCGCCCAGGCCGTAGAGGGTGTCGTTCGCCGTGCGGATCGCGTCGTCGAAGTCGGTGAAGGAGGTGACCGCGACGACCGGGCCGAAGATCTCCTCCTGGAAGATCCGCATGCGGTTGTCGCCCTCGAAGATCGTCGGCTGGACGTAGCAGCCGCCCGCCAGCTCGCCGTCGTACTCGATCCGCTGGCCGCCCGTCAGGATCTTCGCGCCCTCCTGCTGGCCGATGTCGAGATACGAAAGGATCTTCTGGAGCTGGTCGTTGGACGCCTGGGCGCCGATCATCGTGTCCGTGTCCAGCGGGTGGCCCGGGAGGATCTCCTCCGTGCGGGAGATCGCCGCCTCCAGGAACTCGCTGTAATGGCCCCGCTGGATCAGGGCCCTTGACGGGCACGTGCAGACCTCGCCCTGGTTCAGCGCGAACATCGTGAAGCCCTCGAGCGCCTTGTCGCGGAAGTCGTCGTCCGCCGCCCATACGTCGTCGAAGAAGATGTTCGGCGACTTGCCGCCCAGCTCCAGCGTGACCGGCTTGATGTTCTCGGAGGCGTACTGCATGATCAGCCGGCCCGTCGTCGTCTCGCCCGTGAAGGCGATCTTCGCGACGCGCGACGAGGACGCGAGCGGCTTGCCCGCCTCCGCGCCGAAACCGTTGACGATGTTCACCACGCCCGGCGGCAGCAGGTCGGCGATCAGGCTCATCCAGAAGTGCACGGAGGCCGGGGTCTGTTCGGCGGGCTTCAGGACCACCGCGTTGCCCGCCGCCAGCGCCGGCGCCAGTTTCCAGACCGCCATCAGGATCGGGAAGTTCCACGGGATGATCTGAGCGACCACGCCCAGCGGCTCGTGGAAGTGGTACGCGACGGTGTCGTCGTCGATCTCGCTCAGCGCGCCCTCCTGGCCGCGCAGCGCGCCCGCGAAGTAGCGGAAGTGGTCGATCGCCAGCGGGATGTCGGCGGCCAGGGTCTCGCGGACCGGCTTGCCGTTCTCCCAGCTCTCCGCGACCGCCAGTCGCTCCAGGTTCGCCTCCATCCTGTCGGCGATCCGCAGGAGGACGTTCGACCGCTCGGTCGGCGCCGTGCGTCCCCAGGCCGGGGCCGCCGCGTGCGCCGCGTCCAGGGCGCGCTCCACGTCCTCGGCCGTGCCGCGGGCGACCTCGGTGAAAGGACGGCCGTCGACCGGGCTCGGGTTCTCGAAGTACTGCCCCCGGGCCGGGGCGACGTACTCACCGCCGATCCAGTGGTCGTAGCGGGCTTCGTACGACATGATCGCGCCCTCGGTACCGGGTGCGGCGTAACGGGTCATGGACATGGCCTCCCTCGGACCGCGCCGGCCGTCCCTGACCGGCGCTCACCGCCGAGAGTGCGCCGCCCGACGTTGCAACACCGTTGCGCCCGCCGACAGTTCCGCGTCCAGTGCCCGCAACCGGGCCAGCACGGGCGCCAGTCCGGAATCGGGGACGACCTCGGACAGCGCGCGCCACATCTCGACGTCGTCCTCGCCCCACGTGCTGTACGTCCAGTCCGCGAGCAGACCCGGATCGCCCCGGTCCACCAGCGCCGCCCGCAGCCGGTCCGCGAGCCGCTCGCGCAGCCGTACGACCCCGGGAGCGCGCGACGAAGGCAGCAGCGGCCCCGCGTATTCGCCGAGCGCCGCCGACACCGCGCCCGAGCCGAGCCGCCGGTCGACCGTGCCGAAGTCCGCGTCCACCACCGCGTCGAGCCGGTACGGACGGGAGCGCAACAGCTCCGCGCCGAGCAGCCCGCGCAGCCGGGACAGCTCCGCCCGCAGCGTGACCGGGGTGACCGACTCGTCCTCGTACAGGAGCGTCAGGAGTTCGTCGCCGCTCACCCCCTCGGGGCGGTGCGCGAGGACGACCAGGATCTCGCTGTGCCGCCGGCTCAGCCGCTGTCGGCGGCCGTCCACGCTCAGCAGGGCTTCGTCCCGGCCCAGGGCGGTCAGCCGCACCCGGTCCGCGGCCGGTGCGGGAGCGAGGAGGGCGAGCTGGGACTCGGCCGCCCGCGCCACGGCCTGCACGAAGGCGAGGCTGTGCGGATGGGCGAGCCGGTCCCCGCCCGTGATGTCGACCGCGCCGAGCAGCCGCCCGGTCCGTGGATCGTGTACGGGAGCGGCGGCGCAGGTCCACGCCTGCACGGGCCGCCGGAAGTGCTCGGCGCTGAAGACCTGCACCGGCCGGTCCACGGCGATCGCGGTCCCCGGTGCGTTCGTCCCCGCCACCGACTCCGACCAGCGGGCCCCGGCGACGAAGTTCATCGCGCGGGCCCGACGCAGCGTCCCGGGATGGCCCTCCACCCACAGCATCCGTCCGGCCGCGTCGCAGACCGCGAGCAGATGCTCCCCGTCCGTCGCGTACGCGCCCATCAACTCACGGATCACCGGCATCGCGGCGGACAGCGGATGCTCCTCACGGTGTCCGGCGAGCTCCTCGTCGGCCAGCTCCACACAGGCCGCGCCGTCCGGGCTCACCCGCGCCCGCGCCGAGCGCCGCCAGGAGTCGGCGACCAGCGGCCGTACCGGAGGAAGCTGCACCCTGCCACCGCTGTTGAACGCCTCGTGCGCCCGCCGCAGCGCACCGGCGTCCGGCTCCGACGCCACCCACGCATCGCTCAACTCGGCCTCCACGTCGAGGTCCACCGTTCCCTTCGTGGTCATCGTCGTGCGCGCGCGAGCCGCCCACAAGCGTCCGGACACCGCGGCATATGCACCCTGTCCTGACACCGCCGCCGGGTCCTCACGTAGAGTGGGGCTCGGGCCGTGACTGGCGCTTGAGGTGGATCACCACCGGGGAGCGGCCCCGCCGGACCCCGCGCACCCGCGCGGATCCGTCGCTGCCGTGCGCCTGGGCGATCACCTGTCATCGACGACGCCCAGGAGTGGCCCATGTCCACCAGCACCGCCTCCCTCATGGACGGCACCGCGCTCGCCCGCCGCACGGTCGAGGAGACCGCCGCCCGCGCCGCCGAGATCACCCGCCGCACCGGCGTCACGCCGTGTCTCGCCACGGTCCTCGTCGGCGAGGACCCGGCCTCCGTCACGTACGTGAAGATGAAGCAGAACCGCTGCGCGAAGGCCGGAATCCGCTCCAAGCACGTCGAGCTGCCCGCCTCGACGACCACCGAGGAACTCGTCGCCGCGATCACCCCGCTCTCCGAGGACCCCGAGGTCCACGGCATCCTGCTCCAGCACCCGGTCGGGCCGCACATCGACGAGCGTGCCGCCTTCGAGGCGATCGCGCCGGAGAAGGACGTCGACGGTGTCACCATGGCCTCCTTCGCCGCCATGGGCTTCGGCCTCCCGGGCTTCGTCTCCTGCACGCCCGGCGGCATCATGCGCCTGCTCGACGCCTACGACGTCGAGCTCAGCGGCAAGCGGGCCGTCGTCGTGGGCCGCTCCGCGATCCTCGGCAAGCCGGCCGGCCTGCTGCTGCTCGGCCGCGACGCCACCGTCACGTACTGCCACTCGCGCACCGCCGAGCTCTCCTCGATCGTCCGTGAGGCCGACATCCTCGTCGCCGCCGTGGGCAAGCCCCGCTTCATCAAGGGCGAGGACATCAAGCCCGGCGCGGTCGTGATCGACGCGGGCTACAACCCCGGCAACATCGGCGACGTCGACTTCGAGACGGCCGCCGAGCGGGCCTCGCTCATCACGCCCGTACCCGGTGGCGTGGGCCCGATGACCATCGCCGTGCTCCTCGCGCAGACCGTCGAAGGGGCGGAGCGCCAGCTCGGCCTTTAGCACGAGGACGGGGTGTCGCGCGACCCGTGGGTGAACGGACTTTGTCACCGTTCTGTCCGCGGTGTGCTGCAACTTGCCTTCAGCCAAAGGAAGCTGACGGTTCGTGAGTGATCCTGGTCACCATGTCCCGGCTCTCCGTCGACCTGCTGTCGCCGTTGCGGCACCTCCTCGTGCCCGTCCTTCTCCTGGTGGCGGGTCTCGTGGTCGTGAGCTGTCACGGCGGCGGGGGCGCGGGCCGGTTCTCGGCGGACCCGGGGGAGCGGGGGGATCTGCGGTCCGCGACCGCCCAGGCCGCGAGCCGTGAACTCGCACCCCAGGGCGGCGCCGCGACGCCCCGCCCCTGGCCCAGCACCAGCCCGTCCGGAGCGACCTCGCCCGTGCCGTACGAGCGGCTCGCGCCGGGGGAGTGCTTCGACATCGATCGGGAAGCGCCGGGCACCGTCGTGCGGCGCGGCTGCGAGCAGCCGCACGACGCCCAACTCGTCGTCGTGCTCCGGCTGACCGGCGATCACGGCACCGACCGGGACGTACGCGAGGGGGCCGCGGCCCTCTGCCGCGAGCCGCTGCGCCGCGAAGCCGCGGAGCAGCCGTACGGCACGCGCTGGACCACCTTCGTCCAGTACCCGTACCGCAGCAGCTACCTCCTCGGCTCCGACACCGTGGCCTGCAGCCTGGCCGCGCACACCCCGAACTCCGCCACGGGCGGCACGGTTCGCAAACTCACCGCGCCACTCCAGTGACAGTGACAGTGGAGCCTCAGCCCTCGCCCGCCACCACAACAGCGAGCGCGGCGGCCGGATCCTGGTCCGCCGGACCGGCAGGGACCCAGTGCCCGCGCTCCTTGCGATAGGGCCACCAGCGGCCGTCCTCGCCGAGCCGCAGCTGCGCCTCCGCACCGACCACCGTCCAGCGGGCCGCACCCGCCGGCCTCAGCACCGGCCGGTCGGCATCCGCCCACGCCTCCGCGAGCAGTGTCCTCGCCCGTGCCAGCGCCTCGGCGTCAGGCGTCCACTCCTCCTCCAGTACGGACAGGGCGGCGGCGCCCCCGTAATGCCACGCGCGCGTGGCCAGGTCCAGCTCAGCCCGCCGTCGTCCCGACCCGGCGGCGAGACGGGACGCGATCCCCGACGGCACGGACCCGGTGGCCGCCAGCCGTACCGCGTCCTGTCCGACCGTCAGGGACGCCTCCGCCGCGGACCGCTCATGACCCGGGGCGAGCGCCTCGGCAAGCAGCCGGTGCGCCCGACCGGCCGCGTCCGCCGCCAGGAACTCCAGCGCCGACGGGTCGAGACCGGGCGCCGGGTCCGTCTCTGTGTCCAGAGACGGTGGCATGCCCGGCGCCGAAGGGAGCACCGGCGGCGCCGGCAGCGGCGGCAGGATGTCGCGCGCGGCGAACGCCTCCACGGCCGATACGCCGCCGTTCTCGGCCCCTGCCTCGTCCGCGGCCGGGTCCGGGGCGCCCGGAGCCGCCCGCGCGGTGCTGCGCTCCTGCAGTTCGTCCAGGAGCGCCCGCTCCCCCCGCCCCCGCATCAACAGCAGCACGAACGGATCTTCGTCGAGCAGCCGCGCCACCTGGTAGCAGAGGGCCGCCGTATGCGGGCAGTGGTCCCACGCCTCGCAGCCGCATTCCGGGTCCAGATCGCCGATGCCCGGCAGCAGTTCGAGCCCGGCCGCCGTCGCGTCCTCCACGAGGTGCGGCGGCATCTCGTGGTCGAGCAGGGCCGCGATGTGCCCCGCGCTCTCCACCGCGAGGTCGAGCAGCCGGTCCCACTCGTCCGCCGACAGCTCCCGCAGCAGCACATCGCCGCGGTACGAGGAGCCGTCGCGGTCCCGTACGACCGCCGTGATCCGCCCCGGCCGTACCGACACCGCGCCCACCGCGCCCTCACGGGCGCGCTTGCGCCCCTCCTTCAGCTGCCGGCCGTCGAGCGCCGTGTCCTCCAGCGCCTTCAACCACGCCCGGCCCCACCATGTGCGGGCGAAACCGGAACCGCGGGCCGGCGGCAGCGCCGCGAAGGTCCGCTCGTCGTCATGTGTGTACCCGCTCATCGTCCGTCCCCTCGCAGCTGGACCAGATCCGCCAGCTCGGCATCCGTCAGTTCGGTCAGCGCCGCCTCGCCCGAGCCCAGCACGGAGTCGGCCAGCGCCCGCTTGCGCAGCAGCATGTCCGCGATCCGGTCCTCGATCGTCCCCTCGGCGATCAGCCGGTGGACCTGCACCGGCTGGGTCTGTCCGATGCGGTACGCGCGGTCGGTGGCCTGGGCCTCCACGGCCGGATTCCACCAGCGGTCGTAGTGCACGACATGCCCGGCCCGGGTCAGGTTGAGCCCCGTGCCCGCCGCCTTCAACGACAGCAGGAAGACGGGGACTTCACCGTCCTGGAAGCGCGCGACCATCGCCTCGCGCTCGGCGACGGGTGTGCCGCCGTGCAGGAACTGCGTCCGTACCCCCCGTGCCGCCAGATGTTGTTCGAGCAGCCGCGCCATCCGTACGTACTGGGTGAAGACCAGGACGCTCGCGTCCTCGGCGAGGATCGTGTCGAGCAGCTCGTCGAGCAGCTCCAGCTTGCCGGAACGGCCCTCGATGCGCGGCCGGTCCTCCTTCAGGTACTGGGCGGGGTGGTTGCAGATCTGCTTGAGCCCCGTCAGCAGCTTGACCACCAGCCCGCGGCGCTCCATGCCGTCGGCATCGGCGATGGCCGTGAGGGTCTCCCGCACCACCGCCTCGTACAGCCCCGCCTGTTCCTTCGTCAGGGAGACGGCCCGATCGGTCTCGGTCTTCGGCGGAAGTTCGGGTGCGATGCCCGGGTCCGACTTCCGGCGCCGCAGCAGGAACGGGCGGACCAGCGCGGCGAGCCGCTCGGCGGCGGCCGGATCCGCACCGCCCTCGACGGCCGACGCGTAGCGGGAGCGGAAAGTGCCGAGCCGACCGAGGAGGCCGGGTGTCGTCCAGTCGAGGATCGCCCACAGCTCGGAGAGGTTGTTCTCGACGGGCGTGCCGGACAGGGCGACGCGCGCCTTGGCTCCGATGGTGCGCAGCTGCTTGGCGGTGGCCGAGTACGGGTTCTTGACGTGCTGGGCCTCGTCGGCGACGACCATGCCCCACGGCCGTCCGGCGAGCTGCTCGGTGTCCAGCCGCATGGTCCCGTACGTGGTGAGGACGAACTCGCCGTCGGCCAGGCCTTCCAGGCTCCGGGCCGGGCCGTGGAAGCGGCGCACGGGCGTGCCGGGCGCGAACTTCTCGATCTCCCGCTGCCAGTTGCCCATGAGCGAGGTCGGACAGACGACGAGGGTGGGACCGGCGGCGTCGGGCTCGCTCTGCCGGTGCAGATGGAGCGCGATGAGCGTGATCGTCTTGCCCAGACCCATGTCGTCGGCGAGACAGCCGCCGAGGCAGAGGGAGGTCATCCGGTGCAGCCAGTCGAGGCCGCGCAGCTGGTAGTCGCGGAGCGTCGCGGCGAGCGCCGCGGGCTGTGCCACCTCCTGCGGGCCGCCCTCGGGGTCGGCGAGGCGGGCGCGCAGCTGCTCCAGCCAGCCTGTCGCATGCGCCTCGAACCGTCGGCCGTCGGCCTCCGCCGTCCCGGTGAGGACGGCGCCGAGTGCGTCCACGGGCGTGATCTTGCGGTCGTGCGAGTCGCGGGCGCGGCGCACCTCGGCCGGGTCGACCAGCACCCACTGGTCGCGCAGCCGGACCACCGGGCGACCGGCCTCGGCGAGCTGGTCCAGCTCGGCACGGGTGAGCTCCTGGTCACCGACCGCGAAACGCCAGTTGAAGGCGAGGAGCGCGTCGGCGGACAGGAAGGAGGGGAGCGCGGAGGAGCGGTGGCCGGCGGGGGAGGGTGCGGAGTCGGACGCCTCCCCGGGGTACGGCGCGTCCGTCGAGGCGGAATCGCCGTCCGACGGGCCGATCACCGCGCGGACCGTGAGCCGGTGGGCCAGGTCGCGCGGCCAGTGGATCTGGACGCCCGTCGCGGCGAGGGCCCGGGCCGCGGGGCCGAGCAGGTCGGTGACCTCCTCGTCCGCCAGCTCGACGGCGTCCGGGACGGCGGCCGAGAGCAGTGGGGCAAGCGGTGCCCAGGCACGGGCGGCACGGCGCAGCGCGAGAAGCGCGTCCATCCGGGCCCGGGGTTCGAACGCCCCGCCGGCAGGCCCCGATCCGGCCCAGACGTCCGCCGCGTCCGCGACCAGCGTCGGGTCGGCGACGCTGTGCATCTGCAGAACGGCCCGGAAGGACGGAGCCTCCCGCTCGTCGAGACCCGGCAGTTCGAGGCGCAGGGAGAGACGTACGCCGGCGTCGTGGCCGGCCGCCACGTCCGCCGCCCACGCCCGCTGCTCGGGCACCTCCCGCGGTTCGTCGGCCGCGAATACGGGCCCGCCGGCGGCGAGTGGCGCTGCCGGGGTGCGCGGCAGCGCGTCCGCGACCGCGTCCACGAAGGAGCGCAGCAGCCGCTCGGGCTCGGGAAGGAGAAGGGGACCGGCACCGGACAGCGGTACGGCATGGGCGGTGGGCGGCATCGAGGCGGCGAGCGCCCGCAGCTCGGCCAGCTCCTCGGGGCCGAGGGGCCCGGCCCGCCACGCGTCCCGGTCGGTGGCCGTGAGGCCGGGCAGGAAGAGCCCCTTGGCCCCGAGATGGAGGGCGAACAGGGCGGCGGCACCCCAGAAGGCGGTCGCGGGCGAGGACGCGTCGGAGAAGCGGGCGCGGGTGAGGACCGGCAGGGCGTCCCGTACGGGGAGGAGGAGCGCGGGAACGGTGTGCGGACGGACGTCGTCGGCGACCGCCGTCACGACGGTCAGTTCGTCGGCCATCACGGTCGGAGCGTCGGCCACGGCAGGCAGGTGATCGGCAGGCAGCTGGTCGGTCGGCGGACGGTCGGCGGTCGGGACCCCGTCAGGGGACCAGAAGGCGATCCGGCCGGCGCGTGGCGGATCGGAAGGCAGGAAGACGGCGGAGCAGCGGGCGAGTTCATCAATTCTCTGGGACGACGGCAACGCATTCCTCAAATTTGACTACTGGGCCGAGCGGCCGAGGGTACCTGAACCGACCACCCTCCCGTGGACGCGATCGCCGTGACCTGGCTCACGTCCCAGCCGTCGGCCTCGGAGACTCCGACGCCCGTGGTGGAGCCAGCCCCACCCCCGCCCCCGGGCAAGCCCCCCGGAATCCCGGGGGGTGACGCCATGGCTCCGGACGATCACCGATCCGTACGTTCGAGGGAGTCCGGGCGGCCAGCGCCCGGGCCCCGACAACGGACACCGGAGACCGCCATGCCCCAGGCCACCGCAACGCTCACGGCGCCCGACCGGAGCCTTTCGGCGCCCGACGAGAACAGCTCCACCAGAAGGGGCGGCGGCAGCGAGTTCGCGCCGTTGCTGCGCACCGTGAGGGAGCAGGGGCTGCTGGAGCGCAGGTCCGGCTGGTACGCCCGTGGGATCGCCGTCAACCTCCTCGGCCTCTCCGCCGTCGTCGCGGGTCTGGTCCTGCTCGGTCCGTCCTGGTGGGCCCTGCTGCTCGCCGTCCCGCTCGCGCTGCTCTCCGCCCGGGTAGCCTTCGTCGGACACGACGCCGGGCACTCCCAGATCTCCGGGGACCGGCGCCGCAACCGGATCATCCAGCTCGTCCACGCCAACCTCCTGCTCGGCATGAGCCAGGAGTGGTGGAACGACAAGCACAACCGCCACCACGCCAACCCCAACCACCTCGACAAGGACCCGGACGTCGCGGCCGACATCCTCGTCTTCGCCCAGCACCAGACCACCGGTCGAGCCGGCTTCCGCGGCTGGCTCACCCGCCATCAGGCCTGGCTCTTCTTCCCGCTGACCACGCTCGAGGGCATCGCGCTCAAGGTGTACGGATTCCAGGCACTGCTCTCCAAGGACGGTCCGTACAAGACCCGGCGCGAGCGACTCGTCGAAGGCGCCCTGCTCCTCGCCCATGTCGTCGGCTACGTCACCCTGCTGCTGACCACCCTCACCATCGGTCAGGCCCTCGTCTTCGCCCTGATCCATCAGATGCTCCTCGGACTGCACCTGGGCATGGCCTTCGCCCCCAACCACAAGGGCATGGAGATGCCCGACGCCCACCCGGACGGCGACAGCTGGGGCCATCTGCGCCGGCAGGTGCTCACCTCGCGCAACATCCGGGGCGGGATCCTGACCGACTGGTTCCTCGGCGGACTGAACTACCAGATCGAGCACCACCTCTTCCCGAACATGCCCCGGCCGCATCTTCGACTCGCCCAGCCCGCCGTGCGTGCGCACTGCCGTACGGTGGGTATCCCCTACACAGAGACCGGTTTCGTCGAGTCCTACCGACAGGCGCTCGGACATCTGCACGAGGTCGGGGAGCCGCTGCGCTCGGCAGCGTGACAAGGAGGCGTCGGACATGTCGACACGGACGAAGATCGTGATCGGGGGAGTGGCCGTCGGCCTCCTCCTGATGCCCCTCATCGGATTCTGGATGTCCCTGCTGGTGGTGCTCGGCGTACCGGCCGTCGCCTACCTGGCCCTCGACCCGAGCCAGCGGCGCCGACTGCGCAAGATCTCCCGCAAGGAGCTGAACCGCTGATCCGCCCTGGGCTCCGCTGACGCCGCAGACCTCTGCGGACGCCGCACGACCGCCGCTGACCTCGGAGAACGCCTGGCGTACGCTCGGAGGCGATCACCCGCATGTGATCATCGGAACGGAGAAGGGGAGCTCCAGCTCATGAGCAGCGCCACCGTCACGACGGTCAGCAGCAACGGCGTCTATGCGTTCACCAAGCCGAACCGGGACAGCATCACGCTGCTCGCCGGTCTCGGCGTGGAGGGCGACGTCCACGCCGGCGTCACGGTCAAGCACCGATCCCGCGTGGCCAAGGATCCGACCGTGCCGAACCTGCGGCAGGTGCACCTCATCCACGCGGAGCTCTTCGACGAGGTCGCCGGGGCCGGGTTCGAGGTCACCCCGGGCGCGCTCGGCGAGAACGTCACCACCCGCGGCATCGACCTCCTCGGCCTTCCGACCGGCACCCGGCTGCACCTCGGTGCCGAGGCCGTCGTCGAGGTCACGGGCCTGCGCAACCCCTGCGCCCAGATCGACAACTACCGGCACGGGCTGCTGAAGCAGGTCCTCGGCCGGGACGAGAGCGGGGAGATCGTCCGCAAGGCCGGGATCATGAGCATCGTGCTGACCGGTGGAGAGGTGCGGCCCGGCGACCCGATACGGATCGAGCTGCCGGCCGAGCCGCACCGCTCCCTGGAGATGGTCTGAGCCCCGGGCCTCCGGCCCGCCGACGCAGGTCCTACGAGGTCTTCAGCGTGCAGGAGTTGATCACGTCACCGCCCGCCGGCCGTGCGATCGTACGGTCCGCGGGCGGAGCCGTTCCCTCCTCGACCCACTCGCGGAGCGCCGCGAACGCCGAGCGGTAGCAGGGCAGGATCGGACGCAGCCGGTCGGGATGCGTGTCGTACAGACCGTCGGTGTGGGTGCCGTCCTGGACCGTGTAGTACCGGTGCAGCCCGCCCCGCCCCCGGTCGTCGATCATCCGCGCGTACACATCGGAGTCGGTCGCGATGGGCAGCAGGGTGTCCAGATCGCCGTGGAGGGTGATCAGCGGCTTCCCGATCCGCCCGGTCAGCGCGACCTCGGCGACCGCCCGGTGCACGGACGCAGGGCGGGAGGCGTAGTCGTACGACGCGTCGGAGGCACAGGGAGCGAGGATCTGCTCGACCGTCGAACCGGCCGTGGAGCCCGGACACGCGGAGTCGTACGACGGATCGAACTCGGCCCGGAAGATCTTCTGGGTCAGCCCCCAGTACGCCTTCTCGTGGTACGGCCACAGGAAGCGCGAGCCCGGCGCGAACCCTGCGTCGATCAGGTCCTCGTCCGAGGCCCGGCCGAGGGAGCGGGCGACGGTGACGGGGAGGCTCGTCAGCAGGTTGGGCCCCCGGGTCGTCCAGAGCACGCCCTCCCAGTCCACCCCGCCGTCGTACAGCTCCGGACGGTTCTCCAGCTGCCAGCGGGTCAGATAACCGGCGTTGGAGATGCCCGTCATGTACGTGCGCCGGGGCGCGCTGCCGTACCGCTGCCGCACGGCCTTCTTCGCCGCCCTCGTCAGCTCGGTCACCCGGCGGTTCCACTCGGCGACCGCGTCGCCCGGCCGCCGTCCGTCGGTGAAGAAGTCCGGCCCGGTGTTGCCCTTGTCGGTGGCGGCGTAGGCGAAGCCCTGGGCCAGCACGTGGTCGGAGATGAGCGCGTCGGTGGAGTACTGGCGCCGGGTGCCGGGCGCGCCGGTGACGACCAGGCCGCCGTTCCAGTTCTCGGGGAGCCTGATCACGAACTGGGAGTCGTGGCCCCAACCGTGGGTCGCGTTGAGCCGCGAGTCGTCGGGGAAGTAGCCGTCGATCTGGATCCCGGGGACGCCGGAAGGGTTCTTGGTGCCCGTCGCGGCCAGGCCCGCCTGGTCGGCCATGTCGGTGTACGGCGTGCCGGCCAGAGCCGCAGTCGTCAGATCTCCGAGGCAGGCCGTCTCCTGGTGCTCGGCGCCGGGCACGTGGATCCGGTGCTGCCCCGCGCATGCGGATGGCGGGCCCGACCGGGCGCCGGCGGGCGCGGCGGGACCGGCGACGGTCAGCCCGGTCAGGAGCGCGACGAGCAAGGGGACGCCTCGGTTCAGGCGCATGGACGGCCTCCGGTGGGACGACGGGAACGGGGTGCGCCGCCACATCGTGCGGCGCAGCATTCCCGTGCGGCCATGGTCCTGGACCACACCTCGGGTCCTCGGCCCATGTGGGGCCGCGGGTGCCGCGCCCAGGGCTCAGGAGGGGCGAACCGCCATCGCGTCCAGGGCCTCCAGGAGATCCGGCAGCTTCGGGCCGCGCGCCACCGGGAGGACTTCACGGGGCTCGTCGTCCAGGAGGACGAAGGCCATGTCGTCGGTCCGGGCGACGAGCGACCAGCCGGGTCCGTCGGCGCGCAGCATCCGCGCCCCGCCGGTGGCGAAGCTCGACCGCACGCGGCCCACCGGCGGCGCGTCCTCCAGATAGCCACGCAGCTCGGCGATCGCGCGACGGACACCGTCGTAGGGATCGCGGGCGAGGTCGTCCGGGTCGCCGTCGCCGGGGTCTGCGCCGGCGGGCGTGTCGCCTGTCCCGGCGTCGGCCTCGGGCCGTGATGCGTCCGGTACGGACCGGTCGGCGTCCTCGGCTCCCTCGTCGTCCATCTGCGCCCGCCAGGACGCCCACTGCAGGGCCACCTCGTCGGCGCCGAGCCTGCGCTGGGCCGGTCCCCAGACGGCGTCGTCCGGCGGGGTCAGGGGCGCGCGGACGCCCTCCTCCGGCTCCGGGTCGTGCGGGGCCGGGAGGTCCGGGGAGGCCGTCGCCACCGCGAGCGGCCAGCCCGGGAGCGCGGCCACGACCGAGCGCTCGTCGGGGGAGAGGTCGTACTCCATCCCGCAGTCCCACGAGGCGATGGCCACCGCGACCAGCGACACGTCGTCGATGGCCACGGTCCAACGGGCGCCCTCGCCGTCCTGGCCGAGGACGAGCCCGTACCCCTCGGCGTACGGCTCGAGATCCAGCGCCGCGCAGGCAGCCGGATAGTCGTCGCCCAAGGCGCTCGGGAACTGCGCGGGCGTGAGCAGCACCGCGGTCAGCACGTACAGCGCGTCGTCGTCGGCGGTAGCCACGTCAGCCTCCCCATCTGGTCGTCGGCGCACCTTAACCAGTGGGTAACCCGCGCGTCGAGAGTCTTCGGAAGGAATCTGGCACGGGCGATTCCGGACGGCTCAGGCCGTCGGCAGCCCGGGCAGTCCCAGGAGCGAGCGGGCCACGGTCTGCGGCGACTCGCCGCGCTCACGGGCGAGCGCGATCACGGCACGGCAGGCGAGCTCGTTGATGCCGAAGGAGAGGGCTTCGGGGGAGACCCACGCGGCGGCCTCTTCGATCCGGTCCTGATCCTCTTCCACACAGGCGGCCACATAGGTCGCCGCCGCCTCGAAGATGTTGTGCTGCCGTCGCGCCCGGGGCGGCTCGGGTGGGCCTTCCGGTGCTCGTCGCGCGGTCGGCAGGAGGGCATTGAGGAGTGCTCGCATTCTGGCCATGACCTGCCGCCTTCCCCGGACACGGCTGCCCGGCCCTCCCACCGTAGACAGGGAAGTGCCGGGACAGAAGGGCGCGTTGGGCCGTGAAACGACGAAATGGCTCAGTCGCGGACCGCGAGCACCAGGTAACGGTCGTCCGCGTCCACGTAACTGACCATCCGCCATCCGGAACCGGTGAGAAGCGGACGCAGACGGGGCTCGGCGCGCAGGTCGTCGTCGGTGATCTGCCGGCCGTGGCGGGCGGCGAGGGCGGCCCGGCCGATGGGGTGGAAGAGGGCCAGCCGTCCGCCGGGGCGGACCGCCCGGGCCAGCTCGCGCAGGTTCTCGGCGGGGTCCGCCAGATGGGAGATGAGACCGGCCCCGAACACCGCGTCGAGCGCCCCGTCGCGCACCGGCAGTCGGGAAACGTCCGTGAGGAGGAGTTCGGCGGATTCGTCCCGCCCGGCACGTACTGCCTGGGCCAGCATCTGCGGGGTCAGATCGGCGCCGACGACGGTCCCGGTCGGACCCACGGCCGCACGCAGCGCGGGCAGGGCGCGGCCGGTGCCGCACCCCGCGTCGAGCACGGCGTCACCGGGACGCAGCCCGAGATCGGCGACGGCCGCGGCGTACGCGGGACCGTCGTCGGGGAAGCGGGTGTCCCAGTCGGCGGCGCGGGGGCCGAAGAACTCCTGGACATGGGTGGGGTCATCGCTCATGCGTGCATGATGCCTCAGCCTCAGGGGTGAACGTCCTGTGCGCACGTTCGAGCGCGGCACGATCGTTCTGGAACATCTCTATGTCATATTCCATCAGGTTTCGAAATGCGCCCCCGATGCGCCCCCTGGTGCGGTCTAGCGTCCCTGAGTCATGGGACACCTGGACCACGCCACCTTCGGCTGGCTGACACCTGTGCTGTCGTACGCGATGGCCTGCATAGGCGCCGCCCTCGGGCTGCGCTGCACCGTACGAGCGCTCGACGCGACCGGCCGATCGCGACGCAACTGGCTGCTCACCGCCGCGTCCGCCATCGGCACCGGCATCTGGACGATGCACTTCGTCGCGATGCTCGGCTTCGGCGTGACCGGGACCGACATCCGCTACAACGTACCGCTGACCATCCTCAGCCTGCTCATCGCCATGGCCGTCGTCGGAGTCGGCGTCTTCGCCGTCGGCCATGGACGCGACCGGGTCCGCTCACTCCTGATCGGCGGACTCACGACCGGCGTCGGCGTCGCGAGCATGCACTACATGGGCATGGCCGCCCTGCGGCTGCACGGGCAGGTGACGTACGACCCCATGCTCGTCGCCCTCTCCGTCGTCATCGCGGTCGTCGCCGCGACGGCGGCGCTGTGGGCGGCGCTCAACATCCAAGCGCCGGCCGCCGTGGCGGTCGCCTCGCTGGTCATGGGAGCCGCCGTCAGCTCCATGCACTACACGGGCATGTTCGCCGTCCGCGTCGAGGTCGCTCCCTCGACGGCCGCGCTGCCGGGGGCCACGGCCATGCAGTTCATCTTCCCCCTCGCCGTGGGCCTCGGCTCGTACCTCTTCATCACCTCCGCCTTCGTCGCCCTCTCCCCGACGGCCAGGGAACGCGCCGCCTACGCCTCCGCGGAGCGTCTCACCGAGCCCGACGAGCGCGCGGTCGACGTGGCACCCCGCGGCTACCGACCGGAACCGGCCGCCGCCGCCACCGCGCGGGCAGCGGCCTCCTACGCCTACCCGGCGGGCCCCGTGGACGTCGGGCGGGACCACACGTAGGCACGCCCGGGCCACGGCTGGGCCACCAAGGGCCGGCCGAGGACTGAGCCGGGCGGACCCGGTGAAGACCTGAGCCGGACCCGGGCCCGACCTGGGACGCACCGAGACCGCCCCCTCGCCGAACGCCGCACCGCGGCACGAGCGGGACGCACACCGCACCTGGACAGACGCAGCCGGAACGAGGAGGCCATGCGAACTCCCCGCAAGACCAAGGACGCCGACACCCCGGCGCCGCAGGCGGCGCGCGGACGGCGCGCGCACGCAGGGCCGCCCGCCGACGAACCGCCGGAGCGCGCCCCCGCGGCGCAGGCGGGCCGGGCCGAGCAGGGCGGGGGGGCGGCCGGGATGTCCGCCCCGCCCCGACGCCGCGGCCTGCGCCCCAGGACCGTCCGGGCGAAGATCGTCTCGCTGCTGATGGTCCCCGTCGTGTCGCTGCTGGCCCTGTGGGGTTTCGCCACCGTCACCACCGCTCAGGACATCGCCCGGCTCCGCGAGCTCCAGCGGGTCGACGCGGAGATCCGCGAACCCGTCGCCGCGGCCGTCACCGCCCTTCAGGCCGAACGTCGCGCCGCCGTGCGCCAGGTCGCCGTGCCCGGGGCCGGACGCGTCACCGAGCTCAAGGAGCAGATGCGGCGCACCGACGCCGCCGTCGCGCGGCTCCGGCTGGACGGCGGACACACCGTCGGAGACACCGGGGACCTGCCCCGGAACGTCGCCGACCGGATCGGACAGTTCGTCACCAAGGCCGAGGGCCTCGACCGACTCCGTACGGCCGCGGCCGCCGGCAGCGCCGACTGGGACCAGGTGTACAAGGAGTACACCGCGGCGATCACCGCCGCCTTCGCCGTCGACGGCGCACTGAGCGGCATCCAGGACGCGGAGATCGGCTCCGACGCGCGCGTGCTGCTGGAATTCGGCCGCGCCGGCGAGATGCTCGCCCGGGAGGACGCCCTGCTCGCCTCGGCCCATCTCGGCGGAGAGCTCGGCGCGGAAAGGCTTCGGCAGTTCACCGGGGCCGTCGAGACGCGCCGTACCCTCACCGAGTCCGCCACCGCCGACCTGCGCGGATCCGAGCGCGCCGCCTGGGAGGAGCTCGCCGCCCAGCGCGGCTACCAGCAGCTCACGGCCGCGGAGGACCGGGTACGCGCCGCCGCCCCCGGCCGCAAGGCCGCCCAGGCCGTGCCCGCCGCCACCTGGGACGACGCCATGGCAGTCGTACGCGGCGGGCTCAGCACCATCGAGACGGACGCCCGGCGCGCCGCGGCCGACCGCGCGGACCCGTTCGCGGGAGGCGTGCTGACCGCCGGAGGCGCCGCGGTGCTCCTCGGCCTCGCCGCCGTCGCCGCCTCCCTCGTCATCTCCGTACGCATCGGACGTGCCCTGGTCATCGAACTGATCAGCCTCCGCAACACCGCTCTGGCGATCGCCCGCCGTAAACTCCCCGCCGCCATGACACGGCTGCGGGCCGGCGAGGAGATCGACGTCCACGCCGAGGCCCCGCCGGGACCCGCCCCGCAGGACGAGATCGGCCAGGTGGGAGAGGCGCTCACCACCGTCCACCGGGCCGCGCTCTCCGCCGCCGTGGAACGCGCCGAACTCGCCAGCGGCATCTCCGGCGTCTTCGTCAACCTCGCCCGCCGCAGCCAGGTCCTGGTCCACCGTCAGCTCAACCTGCTGGACAGCATGGAGCGCCGGGCCGACGACCCGAACGAACTCGGCGACCTCTTCAGGCTCGACCACCTCACGACCCGGATGCGCCGCCATGCCGAGAGCCTGATCATCCTCTCCGGCGCCGCCCCCGGCCGCGCCTGGCGGATGCCGGTCCCGCTGACCAACGTCGTACGGGCCGCCGTCTCCGAAATCGAGGACTACGCGCGCGTGGAGATGCGGCAGCTCCCCGAGACGGCCGTCGTCGGCGGCGCCGTCGCCGACCTCACGCACCTGCTGGCCGAGCTCATCGAGAACGCCGCCCAGTTCTCCCCGCCGCACACCAAGGTGCGGATCAGTGGTGAACCGGTCGGCAACGGCTACGCCCTGGAGATCGAGGACCGGGGACTCGGCATGGGCAAGGAGAGCCTCGCCGAGGCCAACACACGGATCGAACAGTCCGAGGCACTCGACCTCTTCGACAGCGACAGGCTCGGCCTCTTCGTGGTCAGCCGCCTCTCCTCCCGGCACGACATCAAGGTCCATCTGCGCACCTCGCCCTACGGCGGTACGACGGCGGTCGTCCTGCTCCCCAACGACGTGCTGCAGAGCGCGCTTCCGCCCGGGAGGAGCGCACCGGACCCGCGGGCGTCCGAAGGTTCCCGTACGGACGCGGCGCACGGCTACGCACCACCCGGCATGCACGGCGAACGTGGACGCGCCGAGGCCGGGTCCGGGACGCCCTTCCCCCGGCCCCGGCACCAGAAGCCGGTCGCCGTGGCCCCCGCACCGTCCCAGGCACAGCCGCTGCCCCGTCCGCCGCGCATCCCCGCCCTGGCGGGACAGCCGGAAGGCCCGGGAGCGGGCTCCACCGAGCAGCCGCCCGCCGGGGTCACCACCCTGCGTCAGCGCGGCCGTTCGGCTCCGCCCCCGCAGGCACCGCAGGCCCCGGCCGACGCCGGCGCCTCGGAGGCCCCCGTCGACGACTCCGGCGATCTGCCCCGCCGCGTGCGCCAGGCCAGCCTCGTACCGCAACTGCGCGAGGCGCCGCCGGCCGACCCTCCGCCGACTCCGGCCGTCCAGGGAGCGGACGAACGCACCCCCGAACAGGTCAGGGACCGTATGACCGCCTACCGCGACGGCTGGACGCGAGGCGGTGGAGCGGCCCCCGGCCACCGGCGCCCCCTCGGCTCGGGTTCCGGCCGCGGCTTCGGCGAAGAACCCGGCTTGGGCGAAGAGCCCGGCGGAGCGTTCGGCAACGCCCCGGGCCGCGACGTCGCCGACGACGCGGGCCGCCACTTCGGCTATGCCCCGGACGGTGCCCACGGCAACGACCCCGGCCGTCGCCTCGGCAACGCCCCCGGCACCGGCCCGGGCAGCGAGCTCGACCATGACCACGACCGTGACCGCGGCCGCGACTTCGGCAGTGAAGGAGACCACGCATGATCGACCACGAGAGGATTTCCCACCACCGCTCCGGTGAACTCGACTGGCTCCTCGACGACCTCGTCGTCCGGGTCCGCGAAGTCCGGCACACGGTTGTGCTGTCCAACGACGGGCTGGCCGTCGGCTCCTCCAGCGGCCTCAGCCGGGAGGACGCCGAGCACCTGGCCGCCATCGCCTCCGGGTTCAACAGCCTCGCCAAGGGTGCGGGCCGCCAGTTCCACACCGGGGGCGTGCGCCAGACGATGGTGGAGATGGACGACGGGTTCCTGTTCGTCGCCGCCGCGGGTGACGGTTCCTGTCTCGCCGTCCTCAGCTCGGTGAGCGCCGACATCGGGCTCATCGCCTACGAGATGGCCCGTCTGGTGAAGCGGGTCGGCGAACACCTCCACACCCCGCCGCGGCTCACCGCGACCCCGCCGGCCGCGGGCTGACCGGAGACGCCCATGAACGAGGACAGACCCGGCGACGGCCAGGCCGTGCCGGGCAGTCAGTGGTACGACGCGGACGCGGGGCCGCTCGTCCGCCCGTACGCCATGACCGGTGGCCGTACGAAGCCGGGACCCAGCAACGTACGGTTCGACCTCATCGCACTCGTCGTCGTCGACGACAACCCGCCCGGTGGGGCCGAGGAGTCGCTCCTCGGTCCGGAGCACCGGGCCCTGCTCACCCTGTGCCGGGCGGAGACGCAGTCGGTGGCCGAGCTGGCCGCCGACGCCGACCTGCCCGTCGGGGTCGTCCGGGTGCTCCTCGGCGACCTCCTCGAAGCGGGCTTCGTCAAGGTCAGCCGACCCGTACCGCCCGCACAGCTGCCCGACGAACGGATCCTGAGGGAAGTCATCGATGGCCTACGAGCGCTCTGACAGCAGCACCGGTGCGGGCGGCGGTGCGGACACCACGGCCCTCGCCCTGAAGATCCTGGTCGCCGGCGGTTTCGGCGTCGGCAAGACCACCCTGGTGGGCGCGGTCAGCGAGATCCGTCCGCTGCGCACCGAGGAACAGCTCAGCCGGGCGGGGGAGACCGTCGACGACACCGGAGGCGTCGCCCAGAAGACGACCACGACCGTGGCGATGGACTTCGGCCGCATCACCATCCGCTCCGGGCTCTCGCTGTACCTCTTCGGCACACCGGGGCAGGACCGGTTCTGGTTCCTCTGGGACGAGCTGTCCCAGGGTGCGCTCGGAGCCGTCGTCCTGGCCGACACGCGACGACTGGAGGACTGCTTCCCTGCGGTGGACTACTTCGAGCACCGCAAGATCCCCTTCGTCGTCGCGGTCAACTGCTTCGCCGGCGCCCGAAACTACGGCGCGCACGAGGTCTCGCGCGCGCTGGACCTGGACCGTGGCACGCCCGTGGTGCTGTGCGACGCGCGGGACCGGGACTCGGGCAAGGAGGTGCTGATCCGACTCGTCGAGTACGCGGGGCGCATGCATACGGCCCGGTTGCTGGACTCCGTCGGGTGAGGGGGTGGGGTGACACGAGCCCTCTGTGTCAGTCGGCGATGCCCGCCTGGGCGTTCACCTTGTCGATCCGTACGCGGACCAGCAGTTCGCCGGGGACTCCGTTGCGCTCGCCGAACTCCTCGGCGCGGTCCTCGCCCATGTAGCGGCCGCCGATCCGGGCGGCCCAGCGGCGCAGCTCGACCGGATCCTCGCTGATCTCGGCACGGCCCTTGAGCGTGACGAAGGCGAACGGCGGCCGGTCGTCGTCGACGCAGAGGACCACCCGACCATCGCGGGCCAGATTGCGCCCCTTCACGGTGTCCTTGCCGGTGTTGAAGACGAAGTCCTCGCCGTCGAGCACGAACCAGATCGGGGCGAGGTGCGGACTGCCGTCCTCGCGCACGGTCGCCAGCTTGCCGGTGCGCGTCCCCTCGGAGACGAAGGCCCGCCACTGTTCCTCGGTCATCTTTGCCATGCCCCCCATGGTGAGCCACGCGAGGCCCCCAGGGGTGCTTGCTCTGTCCACGACAGTGCGTAAGGCTTGCCGCGACACGCGGACCGCGGGGACTTCGGGTCGACGGGGACGCCACACACAGGGGGAAGGACCGACACATGGCGCTGGACAAGGGACTGGACTGGCTCCTGGACGACTTGACCCAGCGGGTCGAGTACATACGGCACGCGCTGGTGCTGTCGAACGACGGGCTGGTGACGGGCGCGAGCAGTGGTCTGGAGCGGGAGGACGCCGAGCATCTGGCCGCGGTGTCCTCAGGGCTGCACAGCCTGGCCCGTGGCTCGGGCCGGCACTTCCAGGCAGGCCGAGCGCGGCAGACGATGGTCGAGTTCGACGAGGCCCTGCTCTTCGTGACGGCGGCGGGCGAGGGCAGTTGCCTGTGCGTGCTGAGCGCGGCGGAGGCCGATGTGGGCCAGGTCGCGTACGAGATGACGCTGCTGGTGAACCGGGTCGGTGAGCACCTCGGCGTGGCGGCGCGGCAGCCGGGCAGGGCGGGCGTCGCCGAGCTCTGAGCTTGTCCACAGGCGCCGGGCCGGGGCAGTCGGCCGGCGCGTTCCACGGTTGTCCACAGGCCCAGCGGGAACGGGGCGCTGCGGGCTACGGTCGTCACCGAGAGTATTCGTCGCTCACGGGGGAGACCGTCATGACGGTGGAGGAAGGCACGCGCGCGGTGGCACCGACGCGGGCAGCGCAGGAACTGGAACTGAGGCGCGACGAGTTCCAGCTCGCCGTCCAGTTGGGGCTGGTGAGGACGGTGCCGGGCGTCGCGCCCGGTGCACCGAGGCCGGGGGCCGCCGGTGCACCGAGCGGGCGGCGCCGGGTGGAGCGGGCCGAGATCGACCGCCTCAGGGCCGCACCGGACTTCCCGGACGGACTGCGCGACCGTGTCCGCACGGTCGGGACGACGGAGGCGGCCGAGTTGCTCTCCGTGACGCCGGACCGCTTCACCAAGCTGGCCAGGACAGGGCACTTCAGCCCGGTGCGGTTCTATCTGAACCGCTATCGCGCGGTGGTGTGGCTCTATCTCGCCGGTGAGCTGGGCGAGTTCGCCCTGACAAGGCAGACCCTGCTGACCGGCAGGCTGCCGCGGGAGATCCGCGAGAGGATCGACGGGGGCGAGGACCGGCGGCCCAGGAACTGGCGTGCCCGGCGGCTGGGGCTGCTGCTCCGCGCGAGCGAGGATCCATGGGTGCGGGCGGCGGCGATCGCCTCGCTCCTGGACCCGGTCCAGCTGGCCGAGATCGTCGACGACCCCTACGAGCGCACCCATCTGGACCGGCTGCGTCCGGAACCGCCGTCCGGGCGCCCGGGGTCGGTGACCTCCCGCGAGATCGCCGACCGAATGATGCTGGCGGACGACCCGGACGAGATCCTCTGGCACCGCATGAGCCTGGCCCTCGCCCTGGACGAGGCCCGCGCGGACCGCCAGGCCCCGCGCCCGGACGGAGGAATCGGGGCGATCGTCGCCCGCCCGCCCCGCCCGACCACACTCCCGCGCCCCACCACCCGCCGCACCCGCCGCAGCCTTCTCGACCGCCTCCGCCGCCGGAAGACGGCGACGGCGCCTGCGACGGCCGGAGAGCAGGCGGCACCGGTGGCCTAGGGGCGTTCGTTCCCGGCGGGAGATGGCGCCCGTTCCCGGCGGGGGAAGGCGCCCGCTCCGGCGGGAGATGGCGCCCGTTCCCGGCGGGGGAGGGGAGGGGGAGCAGGCAGCACGGGCCGGGGTGCGCCCCGCTGGGCAAGGGGGCGCGTGCAGGCCGGATCGTCGCCGGGACCGTACCGGTATCCGGCGCGATGCCCGATGGCGGGTTGCCGTGGGCGCGGGGGAGGATGGGCCCATGCTTCTGGCCCGTGTCGCGGACGCTTCCCAACAGGTCGCCGCCACCTCCGCCCGCTCGCGGAAGATCGCCGTGCTGGCCGAGCTGTTCGCGGAGGCCGCGCCCGAGGAGAGCCCGCTGGTGATCGCTTACCTCTCCGGCCGGCTGCCGCAGGGGCGCATCGGCGTCGGCTGGAGCGTGCTCAAGAACGCGATCCCGCCGGCCGTGGCGCCCGCCGGGCAGCCGACCCTCACGCTGGCGGGCGCCGATGCCGCCATGACCGCGCTCGCGGCCGTGTCCGGTGCCGGTTCGCAGGCGGAGCGGGCCCGGCTCGTGCACGAGCTGATGGCCGGCGCCACCCGGCCGGAGCAGGAGTTCCTGCTCCGGCTGCTCTCGGGCGACGTGCGTCAGGGCGCGTTGGACGCCATCGCGCTGGAGGGTGTCGCGCGCGCCGCCACCGTCCCTTCCGCCGAACTCCGCCGCGCCGTGATGCTCGAAGGGTCGCTGCCCCGCGTCGCCCAGGCCGTGCTCGCCGACGGCCCGGCCGCGCTGGACACCTTCGCCCTGCGGGTCGGCACCCCCGTCCTGCCCATGCTCGCCCACACCGCCGGCTCGGTCACCGAGGCGGTCGCCGGCCTCGGTCCCTGCGTCGTCGAGGAGAAGCTCGACGGCATCCGCATCCAGGTGCACCGCGACGGCGACCAGGTCCGGGCGTTCACCCGGTCCCTGGACGACATCACCGGACGGCTGCCCGAAGTCGTCGCCCGCGCCCGGGAGATGACGGCCGACTCGTTCATCCTCGACGGCGAGGTCATCGCCCTGGACCCGGCCACCCGGCGGCCGATGGCGTTCCAGGACATCGCCTCGCGGGTCGGCTCACGCGTCGACGTCGAGACGGCCAGCGCCGCGCTGCCGCTCTCGCCCGTCTACTTCGACGTCCTCGCGGCGGAGGGCGAGGCGCTCATCGACCACCCCGGCCAGGAACGTCATACGGTCCTGGCCCGTCTGCTCCCCGAGGCCCTGCGGGTACGGCGGTTCGTCGTCGACGACCCCGGGTCCCCGGCCCAGGTCGAGGCGGCGGAGCGGTTCTTCGCCGACACACTGGCCCGCGGGCACGAAGGCGTCCTCGTCAAGGCCCTGGACGCCCCCTATGTGGCGGGCCGGCGCGGCCGCACCTGGCTCAAGGTCAAACCCGTGCACACCCTCGATCTCGTCGTCCTCGCCGCGGAGTGGGGCCACGGCCGTCGCACCGGGCTGCTCTCCAACCTCCACCTCGGCGCCCGCGCCGCAGACGACACGTTCGTGATGCTCGGCAAGACATTCAAGGGCCTCACCGACGAGATGCTGCGCTGGCAGACCGAGAGGCTCGGCGAACTGGCCGTGAACGACGACGGGTTCACCGTACGGGTACGTCCCGAGCTCGTCGTCGAGATCGCCTACGACGGCCTCCAGCGCTCCACCCGCTACCCGGCGGGCGTCACCCTCCGCTTCGCCCGCGTCGTACGTCACCGCCCCGACAAGTCCGCCGCCGAGGCCGACACCGTGGAACAGGTCACCGGTCAGGCGTGAACCGGACGCTCAGTTTCGGTCCCCGTCGTCGGCCTTGCCGTTCGTGTAGCGGCTGCGCACCCAGAGCGGCAGCGCGTACCAGCAGACCAGGTACCAGGCGACCAGCCCGCCGACCAGCCAGGGCACGTACGGCTCCCCTGTCGCCACCCGCAGGATCAGCAGCAGCGCCGCCGCCAGCGTCGCGAGCAGCAGCAGAAGCCCGATGAACGTCAGCCGTGAGGCCCAGACCACGGCATGCGGTTTGATCTGCCGCCCGGCCACCAGCCGGTGGAAGGAGACCGGTCCGATCAGGGCGCCCGTCGCCGCGGCGCCCAGCGACACGGTGACGATGTAGATCGTCCGGTCGGTCGCGCTCAGCTCCGGGAAGCGCGTGGTGAACACGACCGTGAGCAGAAAGCCGAACAGGATCTGCACGCCCGTCTGGGCGACCCTGATCTCCTGCATCAGCTCGCCCCACCGCCGGTCCGCCCGCTCCTCCGTCGTCTCGCGGCGGCCTCGGGAGAGTCCGCCGCCCTCCGCCTGCTGCTCCCTGCCCGGCCGAGTGGTCACGGAACCTCCTGATGTAGCCCCCTCGTCGCGGGTAACCGCTCAGGGCCACCTCAATCCCGATGTTCTCGGAGGGGCGGCACCGGCGCGCGTCGCCAGGGCCCCGGGCGCATCGGTCCGGATCTCGCGGGACGCCCGCCCGCGAGGGATGCTGGAAGCGTGAAATCGACCGGCCCGCCTGGCCGCGAGGAGATGAGCGACGTGTACGACACGCACATCGACACCGACGTCACGGTGCAGCTGAGCGACTGCAACCGGGAGGACGCCCAGGCCGTCTTCGACGTCCTCGACCACTACTACGAGCTCGAGGACATGACGGCGCCGGGACCGCGGGCGGCCACGGCGCCCGCGGCCAATGTCTGGATGGCCACCTTCGACACGGCCGCGGGCCGCCGCGAGGAGTCCGCCTCCGTTCATCTGGACGGAATGGTCGGGGCACTGCTCACCGGCGGATACCACGCGGTGGACGAGATGGAGAAGACACTCGCCGCCACCTTCGACATCCAGTCGCTGCAGTCCGTATCCGGCGACCAGGAGACCGAGGCCCGGCTGCTGCTCGCATCCCGCTGACGGGGAGCGCGGACCGAGCCCCCTGACAGGTCCCGCCGGCACACAGGACGCCCCGGGCGGAGCGGACGGGCGCCGCCCGGGGCACACGTGCGCCCCGGGGGGCCGCGGCCCAGCAGTGGATCACTGCCCCACCCCCCTATGCATGGCATGTATACACCATGTGTAGAGTGCTCGACGTCGCCACTCGTAGCCGCCCTGACCAGGCGCGAGTGGCTTTTCTGAGCCGTCGACGGGGAAGTGGGTTGCAGCAGCATGTTCAAAACCAAACCGGGGAAGCGCCGGGGACCGGCCGTCGCCCTTCTGGCGGCGGCCTCTCTGATGCTGGGGCTCAGTGGCTGCGGGGTCGACCCGATCACCCCGAGTGACGTCAGGGGCGAGGCCGCCGGCTCGGACGACAAGCCGGGCGCGGGCGGTGTGGTCGACTGCGCCAAGGCGAAGTGCATCGCGCTGACCTTCGACGCCGGCCCCGGAAAGGACACGCCGCACCTTCTCGACATCCTCAAGGAGAGGCAGGTCCCGGCCACCTTCTTCCTGCTCGGCAAGAAGCATGTGGACCGCTATCCCGAGGTGGTCAAGCGCATCGCCGACGAGGGGCACGAGGTCGCCAACCACACCTGGACGCACCGCGTGCTGACCGACCTGGAGGCCGATGAGGTGCGCGACGAACTCTCCCGCACCCAGGACGCGATCGAGAAGATCACCGGGCGCAAGCCCACCCTGATGCGGCCGCCGCAGGGTCGCACCGACGGCACGGTGTCCGATGTGAGCCGCGAGCTCGGTCTCGCGCAGATCCTGTGGAGCGCCACGGCCAAGGACTACTCCACGACCGATTCCGCGCTCATACGGCAGCGCATACTCGACGCCGCCGACGGTGACGGGATCATCCTGCTGCACGACATCTACGACGGCACCGTCCCCGCCGTCCCCGGGATCATCGACGAGCTGAAGAAGCGCGGCTTCACCTTCGTGACCGTGCCGCAGCTGCTGGCGCCGGGCAAGGCCGAGCCCGGCGAGGTCTACCGTCCGTAGGGCGAGACGACAGGTCGGCGAAATCGGGGTGAGGTGTCTCACAGCGGTCACCTCGGACACCCTGGAACACCGCATGAAGGTTTATCGTTCATGCATATGTGACAGCGAAGAGGTCCGGTCCCCAAGTCCCCCCTTGAGGTGACCGCTCATCGCGTCACGGCAAACGGCCCCGGTTGGAATCCCCCGTCCAACCGGGGCTGTGTCATTCCCGGATTCCTCGGACCCTTCCGCAGGCGCGGGCAGCTCCCGAGCGGCGCACACTCCGGCGCGTTCGACCCCTTCGGGTGACCTCCCGCATGGCCCGCTTCCACTCGGGCAGTGATCGTTCCGGGCCGGGGTGATCATCAAAGACTCCCCGCTGACCAGGCACTTCGCGAGGGGGATCGCCATGCTCCGCAGGGCCGCGCACATCCGCCGTACCGTTGGGACCGCGGCCGCCGCGCTGATCCTCACGGGCTGCGGCGCCACCGCACCCGGACCGACCGTCCCGCCGACGCCCCAGGCTCAGGACGAGCTCCTCAGGACCGTCGAGCGCACCCTCGTCGACCGCTGCCTCGCCGCCCGGGGGCTCACCCTCGCCGCCAAGCCGCGCACGCCCGAAGCCGACCGCAGCCTCTAGGCCGCCCTCTTCGGTACGGGCCCCAGCGAACTGTCCCTGACACTCGCCACCGGCCACACCGTCACCGCCCACACCGACGGCTGTCTGGCCGGCGCCCGGCAGGCCCTCTACGGCGATCAGACTCGCTGGTTCCGCGCCCAGGTCACCGTCGGCAACCTGCGCGCCGAGGCCCAGGCACGGATCAAGGACGAACCCGCCCATCGGGCCGCACTGGAGCGGTGGAACCGGTGCGCCGCCCCGCGCCCCGAACGCCCGGACGCCGCCGTCGTCGCCCGGTGCGAGCGCGAGAGCGGACTCGCCGACGTACGCGCCCGGCTGGAACCCGCCGAGCTGGCGGAGGTGCGCGTCCTGCGCGCCGATCAGCTCACCACCTACCGGCAGCTGCGCGAACGCGCGCTGCAGCGGGCAGCCGAACTGTCCGCGGGCACCACCACAGGGAAAGGCACCGACACCTGATGAAGCGCATTCTGACCACCACCGCCGCGGCTCTGCTCGCCCTCGCGGGCGGGCTCGCCCTGACCGCGCCGGTCCAGGCGGCCGAATGTCCGAGCGGAGAGTTCTGTACCTGGCAGGAGGCCAACTTCGGCGGCCAGCGTGCCAACTGGAGCGGCGACGACGGCTGGTGGGAGAGCTGGATCGCCGACACCGACTCCTCCTGGGCCAACCACGGCATCTCCGGACCGGGAATCAAGGACCACGTGAAGGTGTACGAGAGCGCCCATCAGGGCGGCTCGATGACGATCTGCCTGGCGCCCGGCCAGGAGGTCGGCTACAACGGTGCCGCCAACGACCGCGGGGACTCCCACACCTGGGCGATGAGCTGCTGAACCGAGCCCGGTCGCCCGGCCGGCCCCGCACCGCCGACGGCGCGGGGCCGGCCGGGCCTCGGACGCTCCGGCCCCGAAGCCCCCGAAGCCCCCGGAGCCGCCCGGGCGGTCCTAGGCGCCCAGCCACAGGTCCCGGGGCCGAAGGCCTCTCCTCGTAGAGCCGGGCCTCCAAGGCGATGAGGGCATTCGCCATCAGCCAGTAGACCTCGTCCCATGCCCGCGCGACCTCGGGCGTCACGGCCTCGCCGAGCACTTTGGCGATCGCGGCGAAGAGATGCTCGTACACCTATTAAGGGTGCTCGTGATGGTGGGCCGAGGAGCGGCGGCGCCACAGCCAGAGGCCGCCCACGACCACGGGAGAGACGATCAGCAGCAGTGCGATGAGCGGCCAGTGCGCGCCTCCGAGCTTCAGGTCCGTCAGGAGGACCAGAGCCACGCTCACGGCCGGTACCAGGATCGACGCCAACGCGCGCAGGCCGGCGGCCACCATCTCCGGCCGGAGGCGGGCGGGGCGTGTCGTCCGGGTGTCCCGGGTGCCGACGTAGAAGAGCGTCGCCCGGTCCGTCAACCGGGTGGTGGCCCGGTAGTACGAGGCCCCCATATAGGGCATCCATACGAGCGGCGCCACGAGGCCGATGAGGAAGACCGCGCCGACGAGAACCCACTGGCCGATGCGGGCGAGTCGGCTCCGGCCGTCGTCGTCGGGCACGAGGATGCCGAGGAGGCGGGCCATCCGCAGGACCAGGTACCGGAGTGCGGTGAACCGGCCGGTGCGAGGTCGAGCGCTGTCGACGGGTGCCTGGTGGGCACGCAGACCGGCGCGCGCCGCATCCGTGTCCTCGTACACCCCCTGCAGGACGAGGAGTTCGGCGGCGCGCTCGGGATCGGTGGTGTCCCGGCCGTCGAGACCCGCCAGTTCGAGCACTGTCCGCGCCTGGAGCAGAATCGCCCCGCAGAAGGCGAAGGGTACGAGCAGGATGAACGGCCCGCCCACGAAAGAGCCTTCGGCCGTGACCGCACGCCGGCCACGCTCCGCCGCCATGGCCCGGAGCTCGGCGGGGGTGGCCTGCGGATGCTCCCGGCGCAGTCGCTCCACGCGTCGGCCGGCCCGGGGTCCCATGTGCCGTAGGGCGTACCCCGCCAGAAGCTCCGGAAGCCGTCCCGGATCCGCGCGCGCCTCCCGCAGCAGTGAGCGGGAGAGCGCGGAGGTGGACGCTTCCGTCGTGTCGTCCGTCAGGACAGGACCTTGGCCTTCGCCTTCTCGAACTCCTCGTTCGTGATGGCGCCCTTCTCCTTCAGTTCGGCGAGCCGCGCCAGTTCGTCGGCGTGGCCGCCACCGGAGGCCGTCCCGGCCGTCTTGCGGATGTACGACTGGAACGCGGCCTCGCTCTCCTTGGCCTGCTTGAGGTCCCGTTCGGTCATGCTCTTGCCGCGGGCGATCACGTAGATCAGGACGCCGAGGTAGGGGAGCACGATGCACAGGATCAGCCAGCCCGCCTTGGCCCAGCCGTTCATGTCGTGGTCGCGGAAGATGTCCGTGATGACCTTGAACAGAAGGAACAGCCACATGATCCAGATGAAGAACCAGAGCATGGTCCAGAAGACATTGAGGAGGGGGTAGTCGTCCATGCCTACACTCCGTTCCGGCCGCGGCCGGAAGTCGACCGCGCGTACGAGCGAGTGTTGCCCACCCCCGGCCCGTCCGCATGTCGGGGCGGGGCGTCAGGGCACCCGGGCCCGCCCCGTCCGTTCAGACCGTGCGGGTCTTCAGCGCCGCGAGCGCGCGGTCGGCGTGGGCACTCATCCGCAGCTCGCTGCGGACCACCTCAAGGATCCGGCGGTCCGTGTCTATGACGAAGGTGACCCGCTTCGTCGGTGCGAGCGAGAAGCCCCGTGTCACCCCGAACCGGTCGCGGACCGCGCCCTCCGGGTCGGACAGCAACGGGTAGCCGAGCGAGTGGCGCGCGGCGAACTCCTGCTGCCGCTCCACGACGTCGGAGCTGATGCCGACCGGGCGCGCCCCCGCTGCCCGGAACTCGCCGGCCAGATCGCGGAAGTGGCAGGCCTCGGCGGTGCAGCCGGCGGTGAGGGCCGCCGGATAGAAGAACAGGACGACCGGGCCGTCCGCGAGGAGGTCGACCAGCGAGCGAGGCGTCCCCGTCTCGTCCGGGAGAGTGAAGTCCTCGACGATGTCACCGACGTTCATCCGGTCCGCCCCTTGTCCGCGACCGGCGCCTCCGGTCGACGACCGGTGACGTTACCGCAGGGTAAGGAGGCGCGTCACCAGTCGCGGGCGGCGGCCAGCAGGCGGTCGCGCACGAGCGTCACATGGGGGTTCTCGGGGGTGCCGGGCCGCTGGACCAGATAGGCCGTGTTGATCGGCGGGTCCTCCGGCTCCAGCAGCGCCACGAGCCGCCCGGCGTCGAGCTCCGCACGGCACAGGTACGCCGGCAGCACGCTGAAGCCGGCCCCCGCCGCGACCGCGGCCACGACGCCCCGTAGATCGGGCACGGTGACGGCGGCCTCGCCGGTCAGACGGCGGCCGAAGACATGGCGCCAGTAGCGGCGGGCGATGGGCAGATCCTCCGCGTACATCACCATCGGTACGCCGTGCAGCGCGGCGGGCCCGTCCTCGGCCACCGCCTCCGGGCCGATCCGACGCGCCCATGCCGGGGAGGAGACGAGGACGAACTCCTCGTCTTCCAGCGGTACGGAGGTCAGGGTCCGCCCGCGCGGGCGGACCGTCGAGATCACCAGATCGTGGTGCCCCGCCCGCAGCCCGTCGAGGAGCTCGTCCGTCAGTCCGGGCGTCACCTGGAGCCGCACACCTTCCCCGACCAGCGGCGCGAGGGCGGGCAGAGCGGTCACGCAGAGGAACTCGGCGGGCCCGGCGAGGTGGACCGGCTGGGGTGAGGGCGCGGCCCCCGGGCCGTGATCGGCCACGGCGGCAAGTGCGTCGATCGGCCCCGCCACCTGGGCGGCCAGCTCGTCGGCGTACGGCGTCGGCGCCACGCCACGCGGCTGTCGCTCGAACAGCTCCCGGTCGAGGCGGCGTTCGAGCGAACGGATCTGGGTGGTGACGGTCGGCTGGGACAGGCTCAGCAGCCGGGCCGCGGCCGTGAAGGAGCCGGTGCGGTGGACGGCGAGGAAGGTGCGCAGCAGCGACAGGTCGAGCGGCCCGCGCGCCCCCGCCCCGCGCGACACGGCCTCGGACCGGCCAGGATCGACATCCGATTCGACGGGCGCGCCGCCATCGCTCCTTCTATGTGTCACACCGCCAAGCATAGGTGTGTCAATGGGTCCCGGATCGGGCCGGGCTCTGCCTCAGGCCTGCTGACGTACGGTCCGGCGCTGGTCCAGGATCGCGAGCACCTGCTCGCCCCAGCGCAGGTTCTCCTCCTCGAGGGAACGGCCCCGCATCAGCGTGAGATAGGGGCCGATCCGCTCCGCCTCGCGGAGGTACGTGGCCTCGTCCCGGCCGTTGAGCATCCACTCGCGCAGCCTCTCCCACCGCGCGAGCTTGCCCCGGGCCCACTCCATCCGCTCCTCGACGAATCCGCGCACCGCGTCGGTGTCCCCCTCGTCGCAGGCCTGGACCTGAACCATCAGCTCGTCACGGATGGCGGTCGGCCGCGGCGGCTGCGCCGTGAACGCCATCAGGTCCTGGCGGCCCGCGTCGGTGAGCGAGAACATCCGCTTGTTCGGGCGCCGTTCCTGCTGGACGACACGGGCGGCGATCAGACCGGCGTCGGAGAGCCGGTCCAGCTCCCGGTAGAGCTGCTGCGGGGTGGCGGCCCAGAAGTTGGCCACGGACACGTCGAAGATCTTGGCCAGGTCGTATCCGGATGCCTCGCCCTCCAGGAGAGCTGCCAGGACCGCGTGCTTGAGAGACATCCGGACAAAATAGCAGCCTCGTTGAGTAGTTTTGTCCGCACCTGGTTTCGTCCGCACCTATTCAACGAGCGAGGTGCCCGAGCCCACCGCGGGGAGCCGGGGCGGGGTCCAGTCGGCGTGCCGCAGGATCATGCGCACGGCCATGCCCGACGGAGCGAGCCGCAGGGCCGCGTTGCGCAGGGTGACCGCCGCCGGGCCGGAGAGCTGCTGCCCCATGCGGCCGGCCTTGCGGGCGGCGACCGTGACCGACTGGGCCCGTGGGCGGCGCTCGGCGTCGTAGGCGGCCAGTGCCGTGTCGGTGTCGGAGCCGTCGGCCAGGGCGGCGGCCAGTACGACCGCGTCCTCCAGGGCCTGGCAGGCGCCCTGGCCGAGGTTCGGGGTCATCGCGTGGGCCGCGTCGCCGAGCAGGGCGATACGGCCGGAGACGAAGGAAGGGAGCGGCGTGGCCAGTTCGTGGATGTCGTGATGGAGGACGGCGTCAGGGCGGGTCGCGTCGAGGAGCCGACCAATGGGCTGGTGCCAGTCCGTGAACCGCCGGCGGACCTCGCCGAGCGGATCGGCGTGCCGGACCCCGGCGGGGGCGTTGAGGACGGCATGCCACTCCGCCCGCCCGTCGTGCAGCGCGATGTGCCCGAACTCGGCGCCGTGCCCCCAGGTGATCTCGAAGTCCGTGTCGAGGTCCAGCGGTTCCGTGAGGGCGCGCAGCACGGTCGAGCCGCTGTACGCCGGGCCGGGATGGCCGGGGAAGAGAGCGGCCCGGGTGCGGCTGTTGACGCCGTCGGCGGCCACGACCAGGTCCGCGTCGAGCTCGGCGTCGGTGCCGGGGGCGGCCGAGGAGCCGGACGGCCGGGTCCGTACGCGGACGCGGCCCGGTGTCGAGGGGGCGACGTCGGTCACCTCCACTCCGATGCTCACACTCTCGGGCGGCAGCGCGTCACGCAGCAGACGGTGCAGGGTGGCGCGCGGGATGCCGACGATGGGCGTGCCCAGGGCGCGTTCGAGTGCGGCGCCGTCCATCCGGGCGAGCCAGGAACCGTCCGGAGTACGGGTGCCGCCGGTGTACTGACCGCGCGCGGCCGCCCGTACGGAGGCGCCGACGCCGAGCTCGTCAAGGGCGCGGATGCCGTTGGCGGCCAGTGAGATCCCGGCGCCCGCGTCGTCGAGGACGGGTGCGCGTTCCACGACCCGCACCTCCCAGCCGACCCGCCGCAGCCCGATCGCGGCGGCGAGCCCTCCGATGCCCGCGCCGACGACGACGGCGATGTTCCCCATGGCGACCAGCCCCTTGTCCGAACCGACTCACACGTCTTCTACATCTGTAGAAAGAGTAGCGCGCGTTCTCTACAGGTGTAGAAAGTGGGGGTGACCTCCGATCGACGTACCCTCCTCGCCGACGCCGCGCTCGGTGTCCTCGCCGACGCCGGGATGCGCGGGCTGACCCATCGCGCGGTCGATGCCGCCGCGCGACTGCCGGCCGGCACCACCTCGGCGTACTACCGCACCCGCTCGGCCCTCCTGACCGCCCTGGTCCGCCGCTTGGTCGAACTCGACCAGGCCGAACTGCGAGCAGCCGCGGAGCGCCTACCCGCGCCGCGTTCCGCGGCCGAACTCGCCCACGGCATCGGTCTGCTCGTGGCGGCGCGTCTCACCGGGGAGGGGCGCCGCCGCTCCCTGGCCCGCTATGCCTGCGTGGTAGAGAGCGTGCGCGACCCCGAACTCCGCGAAATCCTGGTCCCGCGCGAGAACCCGGGGCGCGACTCGGTCCGCGACTTCCTCGCCGCCGAAGGGGTCGAGGACCCCGAGGGCCGGACGCTGACGCTGCTCGCATGCGTGGACGGTCTCGTGCTCGACCGGGTCGTCGGCGGGGGAAGCGTCGCCACGGAGGAGATCGAAGGGCTGGTGGCGGCGGCCCTCCGGCCCGCCGGAACGGGAGGTCGTTGACATGCAGCCGAATAGCTGCCTATCGTAGAGGCAGCTAAAAGGCTGCATGTTGAGGTGGGGCGATGGACGAGGTGTTCAAGGCACTGGCCGATGCCAGTCGGCGACGGCTGCTCGACAGCCTGAACGCCCGCAACGGCCAGACCCTGCGCGAACTCTGCGCGGGTCTGGACATGGCACGGCAGTCCGTCAGCAAGCATCTGGCGCTTCTCGAGGCGGCGGGGCTGGTGGTCACGGTGCGGCGAGGACGGGAGAAGCTGCACTACCTGAACGCCGCTCCGATCCATGCCATCGCGGACCGCTGGATCAGTCAGTACGCCCGCGAGCGCGTCCGTGCGCTCGCCGACCTGAAGTCAGCATTGGAGCAGAACCCGATGGACAGCAACGCGTTCGTCTACACCACCTACATCCGCACCACCCCCGACGAGCTGTGGCAGGCCCTCACCGACCCGGCCTTCACCCGGCGCTACTGGGGCGTGACCTTCGAGACCACGTGGACCGCCGGCTCGCCGATGGTCTGGGACGAGGGCGGCCGAAGGACCAGCGACCCCGAGCAGGTGGTCCTCGCGGCCGAGCCCGGCCGGCGACTCTCGTACACCTGGCACACCTTCACGCCGGAGTGGGCCGAGGCGGTCGGCATCGGGGACGAGGTGTACGCGAAGCTCGCGAAGGAGCGCCGCTCCAAGGTCACCTTCGAGATCGAGCCCGCCGGGGACACGGTCAAGCTCACCGTCGTCCACGACGACCTGGAGCCGGACGGCACGATGCGCGGCATGATCGGCGAGGGCTGGCCGGCGCTGCTCTCCAGCCTCAAGTCCCTCCTGGAGACCGGCGAGGAGCTGCCGGAGCCGCCCCGGTGAGTTCGGCGGGGGAGGCGGCGCACGCCCCTGTCCGGCGGCCGGGGAGTCCCGGCCGCCGGGGTTGACGAGGCATCAGAGCCGACGGCCGACACCTCGCACGGACACCGCACGGGCGCCCGCCCACCGCGGCGGGGCGCCGCCCTGCCGCCAGAGGCGCGTCCTGCCGAAGCCGGCGCGCCCTACCGCCGCCGGGCCCGCCCACCGACGCAGGCGCGTCCTGCCGAAGGCGCGCCCAGCGGACGCCGCACGTGCCCCGCCACGCCTCGGGAGCCCGCTTGCCCGAGCTTCGACCACCCCTCGGTGATACTGGCGCTCTGCTCGCCACCCACCCTCGGAGGGATCCGTGATGCGGGACGTCACCAAGGTCGAGGTCGAAGGCGCCGTGCTCTACGTGGAGGCGGAGCGGCTCGGCCCCGACTCGGAACTGGAGGGGCTGGGCGACCGCGTCCCCGACCTCTCCGGGGTCACCCGCGCCCTGTCCTCCTTCGCCGGCCAGCTCAGCCACGCACTGCACCAGGCGGCGCCTGACAGGGCGACGGTGGAGTTCGGCTGCGAACTGGGCCTGGACGCCGGCGGCCTGACCGCACTGATCGTCAAGGGCAGCACCAGCGCGAACCTGCGCGTGACCCTCGAATGGACCAAGTCCTCCTGACCTTGCGGCCCGTCAGTCCTCCGCCGCGCCGCCCGGGGTGACCAGGCCCGTCTCGTACGCGAGGACCACCGCCTGGGCCCGGTCGCGCAGCGCCAGCTTCGCGAAGATCCGGGCCACATGGGTCTTCACGGTCGCCTCGCTCAGCGTCAGCTCCCCGGCCAGCTCCGTGTTGGACAGCCCGCGCCCCATCAGCGTGAGCACCTCCCGCTCCCGGGGCGTCAGCGCCGCCAGATCACGGTGAACCGCCGGCGCGTCGCCGCCCGCCCCCGCCGCACGGTCGCCGCTCGCGAAGCGCTCCACCAGACGGCGGGTGATCGACGGCGCCAGCAGCGCGTCGCCCGTGTCCACCAGCCGTACGGACGCGGCCAGATGCTCCGGAGTCACGTCCTTCAGCAGGAACCCGCTCGCACCCAGGGCCAGCGCCGCGTACACGTACCGGTCCAGGTCGAAGGTCGTCAGCATCAGCACCTTGCAGCGCGGCGACTCGGCCAGGATCCTCCGGGTGGCCTCCAGGCCGTCCATCCCCGGCATCCGGATGTCCATCAGGACCACGTCCGGTCGCAGCCGCCGGGCCGCCGCCACCGCCTCGGCTCCGTCGGCCGCCTCCCCGACGACCTCGATGCCGCGTGTCGTCAGGATCAGCCGGAAGCCGGTACGGATCAGAGCCTGGTCGTCGGCGATGAGCACCCGGGGCGCCTGTGGGGACGGAGCCGTGCCCGCGGCCGTCATGCGCCGTCCATCGGGATCCGGGCCCTGACCCGGTAGCCGCCGCCGAGGCGGCGCCGGGCGTCCAGCTCCCCGCCGTACACCGCGACCCGCTCGCGCAGCCCGATCAACCCGCGGCCCGCGCCCGCGTGGTCACGGAGCGACAGCTTCGGCGCGGCGCCGCCGGACAGCACGCTCGGCCCGCTGTTGAGCACCTCCACCCGCACATACCGTTCCCCGTACCGCACCGACACCTCCGCCTTCACCCCGTCGCCGTGCCTGAGCGCGTTCGTCAGCGCCTCCTGCACGATCCGGTACGCCGTCACGTCCACCCCGGTCGGCAGCGACCGCGGCTCGCCCGAGATCCGTACCTCGACCGGCAGCCCGGCGAAGGCGATCCGGTCGACCAGCGGACCGAGCCGGCCCAGACCCGGCTGCGGCGCGAGCGGGGAGAGCTCCGCCGCGTACGGCTCGTCCTCACCGCTCGGCGAGGGTGCCAGCAGCCCCAGCAGATGACGCAGCTCGGTCATCGTGTCCCGGCCCGCCGACTCGACGGCCTCCATGGCCGTCGCCGCCTCTTCCGGGAGCGTGGCCAGCACCTCGCGGGCCGCACTCGCCTGCACCACCATCAGCGCCACATTGTGGCTGACGATGTCGTGCAACTCGCGGGCGATCCGGGCCTGTTCCTCCTCCACGGCGATCCGGGCCGCGCTCTCCCGCTCCCGCTCCAGCAGCCTGCGCCGGTCCTCCAGCGTCCTGCGCTGCAGCCGCCGGGCCCGCACCAGCGCCACCGCCAGCCAACCCGCGACGGCCCCGAGCGCCGCCGTACCACCGGCCACCCACCACCCCACCCATGATCCACCCACGGGGTTCACCCTCGCAGAACGCCAGGTCATCCGCATCAGCACGGGGATGCAGCCGCCTACATCCCCAGGATGACGCGGCTCCGCGGATACCTCGGGGGAGTGACGCCCCGCCCGGGACCCGGACCGTAACTTTCCTGCCATGACCACGGACATAGAGACCGGCACCGGCCGGACCGACCAGATCGTCGTACGACTCGACGGCGTACGCAAGGAGTTCGGCGAGACCACCGCCCTGGGCGGAGTCTCGCTGGAGATCCGCAGCGGCGAGGCCGTCGCCGTCATGGGGCCCTCAGGCTGCGGCAAGTCCACCCTTCTGAACATGGTCGCCGGACTCGACCGGCCCACCTCCGGGAGCGTGCTCGTCCACGGCGACGAGCTCACCGGCATGAGCGAGAAGCAATTGGCCCTCTTCCGGCGGCGCCGCATCGGCATGGTCTTCCAGTTCTTCAACCTGCTCGACGACCTGCCGGCCCTCGACAACGTGGCGCTCGCCGCGCAGCTCACCGGCATGCCGGCCGCGCAGGCCCGCCGCCGCGCCCTGGAACTCCTCGACGAACTCGGCATCGCCGACCGCCGGGGCGCCTACCCGGCCGTGCTCAGCGGCGGCGAACGCCAGCGTGTCGCCGTCGCCCGCGCCCTGATGAACCGGCCCGCGCTGCTCCTCGCGGACGAGCCCACCGGCGCCGTCGACACCCGGGCAGGGGAGCAGATCATGGATCTGCTCCTCGACCTCAACCAGATCGGGCAGACCCTGCTCATGGTCACCCACGACGAGCGGATGGCGGCGCGCTGCGCCGGCCGGATCGTCGACATGGTCGACGGCCGGGTGGCCGGCGAGCGCAGCGTGGAGCGCACGGCATGAGCGCGGTGTGGCGCGCCTCGCGCGCGGCCGTCCGGCGCCGCCGACTCCAGACCTTCGTCATCGGCCTCGTCGTCCTCTTCTCCACCGCCACCATCGTGGTGGCCCTCGGCCTCCTGGAGGCGGCCTCGGGGCCCTTCGACAAGGGCTTCGCCCAGCAGCGCGGGGCACACGCCGTCGCCGCGTACGACGCGGCCAAGGTCTCGGACGCGCGGCTGACCGAGGCGTCCGGGACGGCCGGCGTCGAGGCGGCGGCCGGTCCGTACCCGCTTGCCGTCCTTCACGTCCCCGAGGGCAATCAGCCCCGCTACGTCGGCCCCTTCAACGTGGTGGGCCGCTCCGGTTCCGGCGGGGACGTGGACCGGGTCGACCTGTGGAAGGGACGCTGGGCTTCCGCCCCCGGTGAGATCGTCGTCAACGACCCGCGGCCCGCGGCCGCCCTGCTGCCCTTCGAGGCGGAGCACCCCGGCTTCCCGCTCGGCGACACGATCAAGGTGCCCGGCCTGCCGACCCTCACCGTCGTCGGCTACGCGCACTCCCTGAGCAACACCGCCGACGGCTGGGTCTCACCGGACCAGATCGACGCGCTCGGGCCCACCATGACCGAGATGCTCTACCGCTTTGCCGAGCACGCGACGGACGCCGACGTGGCGGCCGGGCTCGCCGCGGTGGACTCCACCCTCCCGACGGACTCCCTGCTCGCCTCGCACTCGTACCTCACCATCCAGCGTGACGTGGCGTCCGGACCCGGCTCGTACGTGCCCTTCCTCGTGGTCTTCGGTCTCCTCGGCCTCGCGGTCGCCGTGCTGATCGTTGCGAACGTCGTGAGCGGCGCCGTGGTCTCCGGCTTCCGGCACATCGGTGTGCTCAAAACCCTGGGCTTCACACCCGGTCAGGTCACCGCCGTCTACCTCCTGATGGTGTCCGTACCGGCCGTGATCGGCTGTCTCCTCGGCACCGCCCTCGGCGACCTCGCCGCCCGCCCGCTGCTCTCCGGCGCCTTCCAGGGAACGGGTATGCGCATCGAGGGGATCAGCCTGCGGGCGGAACTCGCGGCGCTGATCGGGATGCCGCTCGTGGTGCTCCTCGCCGCGCTCGTCCCGGCGCTGCGGGCCCGTAGGATCTCCGCGACCGAGGCGATCAGCGCCGGCAGCGCACCGCGTCGGACCGGTCGTGGCCACCGGGTCCAGCGCCGGCTGAGCGGGACGAGGCTGCCGCGAGCGGTCAGCCTGGGCCTCGGCCTCCCGTTGGCCCGACCCGGCCGTACGGCGTTGACGCTCTCCGCGATCGTACTCGGCGTGCTGACGGTGACCTTCGCGAGCGGTCTCGCCGACACCGTCGTGAAGGTGACGGAGGCCTCGGGGCAGGACGTCGATCTCACCATGCGCCCGGCGAACCCGCTCTTCGGCGAGGAGACGGCGAAGGACCGGAGCGACCGCGAGATGGAGGCGCTGCTGCGCTCCGCGCCCGGCGCCGTCGAAGTGACACCCGACCTGATCGTCCCGCTGGCCCTGGCCGGACAGGCGGACGCCGTCGACGGATTCTTCCTGCGCGGGAACCACGCGGCGCTCGGGTACGAGAAGCAGCTCGTCGACGGGCGGTGGCTGAAGGGCTCCGGGGAGACAGTCGTCGCCTCGGAGTTCCTGAACCAGACCGGCGGAAAGGTGGGCGACCGGCTCACCCTGGTCCTGCACGGGAAGAGGACCGAGGTGACCGTCGTCGGCTCGCTGATGAACCACGAGCCCGACCGCCTGCTGATCGACCGGGGGACACTGACCCGGCTCGACGCGGACTACCGGCCGCAGACCCATCAATACCGGTACCACGTCAAGCTCGACTCCCGGACCACGCCGCAGAAGTACGCGGCCGCGGTGGACAAGGCGGCGGGCCCCGGTCTCCACCCCATCTTCAACGAACCCGCTTCCTTCACGGTCGCCGTCATCAGCCTCTCCACGGCCCTGTCCCTGATGCTCGGCACGGTCGCGGCGCTCGGCGTCTTCAACACCGTCGTCCTCAACACCCGGGAACGCCGTAGGGACATGGGGATGCTCAAGTCGATCGGGATGACGCCGCGTCAGGTGATCGCCATGGTGGTGACGTCGATGGCGGCGCTCGGGGCGATCGGCGGCCTGATCGGCGTACCGCTCGGGATGGCCGCCCACCGGGTGGTGGTACCGCTGATGGCCGAGGCGGCGCTGGTGACGCTCCCGAGCTCGGTCCTCGACGTCTGGGCCGCCCCGGCCCTCGCCCTGCTCGGACTGGCCGGAGTCACGCTCGCCGTCCTCGGCGCCCTGATCCCCGCCCGCCGCGCCGCCCGCCTCACGATCTCGGAGGCGCTGCGCGGCGAGTGAGGCGGGGCGACGACGGCAGGGTGCCCGCGGGGCGCTGGACGGGGGGAACGGCCGGCGGCCCGCGAGGCCGGAAGGGGAGACGACATGGGGCCGCGGGGCCGGACAGGGGGGACGGCCGGCGCCCAGGGGCCGGAAGGGGGGACGACATGGGGCCGCGGGGCCGGAAGGGGGGACGTGACTTACATGTAGCACGGCCGGCGGGGGTGTGGAGGGGCAGCCGAGCTCGGGGCGTGCTGTGGTCTCGCGCTACCCACCGCTGGAGAGAGAAAC
>NZ_JBHWBS010000007.1:63640-66522 GCF_042735655.1 Streptomyces sp. NPDC059567
GGGTGGGGGGGGGGGGGCGGGGCCCCGGGGCCGGACGGGGGGTCGACTTGGGGCCGGGGGGCCGGTCGGGGAGACGTCACTTCCGTGCCCCGCGGGCTGAGGGGGTGTCACGCGGCCGCCGAGCCGGCCTCCTGCTTGCTCACCCGGCACACCAGGGCGTCGTTCACGACGTCCGCCACGATCGTGTCGCCGGGGTCGGCCTCGCCGCCGAGGAGCAGGTCCGCGATCCTGTTGTCCAGCTCCGCCTGGATCGTGCGGCGCAGCGGCCGGGCGCCGAACTCCGGCTGGTGTCCGTGGGCGACGAGCAGCTTCTTCGCCGCCTCCGTCACCTCCAACTCCAGGCCCTGCGCCCGGACACGGCGTTCGCTCTGCCGTAGCAGCATGTCGAGGATCCGGGTGAGATCGTCCGCGGCGAGACCGTGGAAGATGATCGTCTCGTCGATGCGGTTGAGGAACTCGGGCGCGAAGTGGGCCCGCAGGTCCTTCTTCAGGTCGTCCCGGATCTCCGATACATCGCCGTGATGGGCGAGGATCCGCTGGGCGCCGATGTTCGACGTCATGATGACCACGCAGTGGCGGAAGTCGACCGTCCGGCCCTGGGAGTCCGTGAGGCGCCCGTCGTCGAGCACCTGGAGCAGGGTGTGGAAGACATCCGGGTGCGCCTTCTCCACCTCGTCGAAGAGCAGGACGCTGTACGGCTGCCGGCGCACCCTCTCGGTGAGCTGGCCGGCCTCCTCGTGACCGACGTATCCGGGTGGGGCGCCCACGAGCCGGGAGACCGTGTGCTTCTCCTGGAACTCGCTCATGTCGAAGCGGACCATGCGGCTCTCGTCGCCGAACAGCAACTCCGCCAGCGCCTTGGCCAGTTCGGTCTTGCCGACACCCGTGGGGCCGAGGAAGAGGAAGGAGCCCACCGGACGGTTCGGGTCGCCCATGCCCGCCCGGTTGCGGCGCACGGCCTGGGCGATGGCGGTGACCGCCTCGTCCTGGCCCACCACCCGGCTGTGCAGGGCGTCCTCCAGCTTGAGGAGCTTCTCCTTCTCGCTCTGCGTCATCTGTGCCACGGGGATGCCGGTACGCCGCGACAGCACCTCCGCGATGTCGTCGGCGGTCACCTCCATCACGCCCTCGCGCCGCTCCGCGACCCCCGCGAACTCCCCCTCCAGGCGGGCGATCTCCTGCTTGAGCTCGTTCGCCTTCTCGAAGTCCTCGGCCCCGACGGCCTCGTCCTTCTCGCGGCGCAGCTTCGCCAGCCGGTCCTCGCGGCCCACGACCTCGGTCGACTTGCCCAGCGAGCGGAGCAGCACCCGGGCACCCGTCTGGTCCAGCAGGTCGATGGCCTTGTCGGGCAGGAAGCGGTCGGAGACGTAGCGGTCGGACAGCTCGGCGGCCGCCACGAGCGCGGCGTCGCTGTAGCGGACCTGGTGGTGGGCCTCGTAGGAGTCCCGCAGCCCCTCCAGGATCAGGATCGTCTCCTCCACCGAGGGCTCGGGGATCATCACGGGCTGGAAGCGCCGCTCCAGCGCCGCGTCCTTCTCCACGTAGCGCCGGTACTCGTCGATCGTCGTCGCGCCCACCACGTGCAGCTCGCCGCGGGCCAGAGCCGGCTTGAGCATGTTGCCCGCGTCCATCGAGCCCTCGCCCGTCGCGCCGGCGCCCACCACCGTGTGCAGCTCGTCGATGAACAGCACCGTCGAGTCAGCGTCCGCCTTCACCTCGTCGATGACGTTCTTCAGCCGCTCCTCGAACTGGCCGCGGTACTGCGCGCCGGCGACGAGGCCGGACAGGTCCAGGGCGATGACCCGCTTGCCCTCCAAGGTCTTCGGCACCTCGCCCGCCACGATCCGCTGGGCGAGCCCCTCCACGATCGCGGTCTTGCCGACGCCCGGCTCGCCGATGAGGACCGGGTTGTTCTTCGAACGGCGGGAGAGGATCTCGACGGTCTGCTCGATCTCCTCGGCCCGCCCCACCACCGGGTCGAGCTTCCCCGCCCGCGCCTCATCGGTCAGATCCCGGCCGTACTCGTCGAGCGTGGGAGTCCTGCTCTCCGGTTTGGCCGCCGGGGCACCCTCCGGCCGTACCGTCCGGTCGGCCGTGGAGCGCAGACCGTCGACATCCGTCCCATACCCGCTCAGCACCTTCGCAGCGGCCCCGTTCGGGTCGTCGAGGAGCGCGCCGAGGATGTGCTCGGGGCCGATGTACGAGACCCCCGACGCCTGCGAGCGCTCGTACGCACGCAACAGGACCCGCTTGGCGGCCGGAGTGAGCCCAGGCTCCGCGGGCGGAACGCTGCTCTCTCCCGGCAGGGCCTCCGCGATCGCCTTGCCCAACTCGTCCGGGTCGGCGCCCGCCTGGGCCAGCAGACCGCGGGCGGGGTCGATCTGGGTGCAGGCCCAGAGCAGGTGCTCGGTGTCCAGGTCGGCGCTGCCGTCGTCGGCGGCGCGGGTGGTGGCCCGGTCGAGCAGCTGGCGCGCCGAGTCCGTCAGCAGCCTGCCGATCGGCACCCGCTGGACGGCCGGGGGAGAGGCCGCCGGCGACATCCCGAAGAAGCGGTTGAGGAGTTCGTTGAACGGGTCCGGTCCACCGAAGGAACCGAGGGGAGACATCGTCATCAGGTGCCGTCCAGGTGCGTCGACGTCCGGGCAGTGCTCCCTTCACTGGAACAGCAGTCGGCGCTTCCCACCCGCCGGTGCCGGTGACGGACCGTGGCCGCGACGGCCGCCGCCCGCGCGGTGATGAGGTGTTCGGCCGCTTTCGTGGCGCGCGAAGTGCGCGCCGACCTGTCCGGCGGCGGGGGGGTTGGCCCGGGGCGCCCCGGCGGGGGGGGGGGGGGCCGCGGACACGAGCGGGAGAGGAACCGCGCTGGGCGGGGGGTGGGAAAT